>DATHSE010000302.1:0-12847 GCA_035464455.1 Anaerolineae bacterium
CACCGCACCGACCACGAGACCGGTAACACCACGGCCGTGCTCGACGGCGACCTCGATGACCTCATGGTGGCGGAGCTGGAGCGCGTGGCCACCGAGCGCGAGGGTGGCACTGCCTGAGTTGCGAGGCGCCACGGCTTCCGACATCCCGGCCATGCTGGAGGTGTTCTTCACCGCCATGGAGGACCTCGACGGGCGGCGTGGACGTGCCCGCCAGCCCCGCAACGCCGCGCCACTGGAGATGCACTTCGGGCACCTGCTCGCGACCGATCCCGACAGCTGCTACATGGTCGACGATCGTGGTCGCAGCGTCGCCTTCGGCATCGTCATGCGCCGTGGTCGCGAGGCCTTCCTCTCGTTCCTCTTCGTGGCACCGGCGTGGCAACGCCGCAAGCTCGGCCGCGCCGTGCTGGACTGCTGCTTGCGAGCTGCCGGCGACATCGAGTGCGTGTCCACCTGCGCCGAGGCCGACCAGCCTGTTTCCACGGGGCTCTACGCATCCATCGGCATGGCGCCGCGCGCACCCCTGTACCTGCTGCGGGGCGCCCTGCCGGAGGCTGCCCTGCCCGACCTGCCGCCGGGGGTCCAACGCCGACCGATCAGCGTCGACATGGTGGCCGAGATGGATCGCGCGCTGATGGGCTACGAGCGACCGCAGGACCATGCGTTCTGGGCTCGCGAACGTGAGGGCGTGCTCTTCCTCGACGATGCCGGAGCCGTGCTCGGTTACGGATATGCTCATCGCAGCGGCCGCATCGGCCCGGTGGCGGCGGTGGAGCCCTCCTACCTGCCGAGCTTCATCGGCTACCTCGTGCGTGTCACACCTGTGCTCGAGGGCCGCCAGCTGGTCGTGCCCGGCCACGCCATCGCCGTGCTGCGACCGCTGTTGCTGGCGGGCTTGCGCATCGACACCACGCCGGCCATCTATTGCTCGGAGGGGCCCGGGCCACGCTTCGAGCGCTACATCCCCATGAGCTATGCGTTGCTGTAGCCGAGCGCACCCGACTGGAGACGATGATGACCATCACCACCTTGACCCTGCCTGACCCTTCGACCGAGATCGGAGCCGCCGTGGAGGTGGCCCTGGCTGCCTGCGACGAGGCTGATGCCATCTCTCTGGCCTCGTTCCGGCGCGCTGTGCGCGTCGAGGCCAAGGCCGATGCCTCCTTCGTGACGGAGGCGGACACGGCTGTCGAGCGGGCCATCCGTGAACGCATCACGGGACGCTTCCCGGAGCACGGCCTGGTGGGCGAGGAGTACGGCGAGGCGCCCTCGGGGGGCGGTCGACGCTGGATCATCGACCCCATCGACGGCACCCACAACTACATGCGCGGCGTGCCCGTCTACGCCACGCTGCTGGCACTCGAGATCGACGGCGAGATGGTCCTCGGCGCGGTCAGCGCCCCGGCGCTGCACCGTCGCTGGTTCAGCTGGTCGGACGGGGGAGCCTGGGCTGTCGACACGGTTCCTGGGGGCTGGGACCTCGACTCGGCGATGCCGCTGTCGGTTTCGGCCGTCGAACGCCTCGACGCTGCCTCGGTGGTGTACTCCTCGTATCCCAGCATCATGGGCTCGGGCCTGGCACCGGGCTTCGGATCGTTGCTGGGCAAGGTCTGGCGCGATCGCGGTCTGGGCGATTTCTATGGCTACATGCTGGTGGCCGAGGGTGCCGCCGAGGCGATGGTCGAGTCCGAGCTGAAGCTGTGGGACCTGGCGGGGCCGCTGGCCGTGTTGCGGCACGCGGGTGGGCGCGTGACAGACCTTGCCGGTGGCAACGACATGCCGGCGAAGGGTGTGCTGGCCACCAACGGACGCTTGCACGAGGCGATCCTGGGCCAGCTCTCCGGGCGGTAGCGCCGAGAGGGCGCTCTGGGAGCCCTGTGCTACGCTCCCGGCCGATGAGCGACGCCGTTTCCCGGGCCGTCGCCGGGCCGCCTCCCGGAGCACCCTGGCCCGGCCAGCTGCCAGCCCCAGGGGCATTTGGACCTGCACCGCCCGGAGCACCCTTCCCCGGCCAGCCTCTGCCTCCGATCGAGAGGACGGACTCGGTGCGCCTCGAAGGCGTCACCAAGACCTACCCCAACGGCAAGCAGGCGCTCATCGACGTCGACCTCATCATCCCCGAGGGGGACTTCCTCTTCCTCGTGGGCCCCTCAGGCGCGGGCAAGTCCACGCTCATCAAGCTGCTGGTGCGTGATGAGACGGCCAGCGAGGGCCGCGTAGAGGTCGCCGGTCACGACCTGGGCCACATGAAGAAGCGGGCTGTGCCGCTTCTGCGCCGCCGCATCGGCATCGTCTTCCAGGACTTCCGTCTGCTGCCACGCAAGACGGTCTATGAGAACGTCGCCTTCGCCCTGGAGGTGACCGGCACGCCGCGCAAGCTGATGGTGCCCGCGGTGGAGCGCGCGCTGGCACTGGTCGGCCTGACCGAGCAGGCGCGACAGCGACCCGACCAGCTGTCTGGCGGAGAGCAGCAGCGCACCGCCATCGCCCGCGCCATGGTCCACGACCCGCGGCTCATCATCGCCGACGAGCCCACCGGCAACCTCGACCCGCTCATCTCGTGGGAGATCATCCAGCTGCTGTTGCGTATCAACGAGATGGGCACGACCGTGATGATGGCGACCCACGATGCCGAGGTGGTGACGGCGCTGCGCCGCCGCGTGGTGGGGCTCGAAGACGGCCGTGTCGTGCGTGACGAGGTCGGCGGCTACCACCGTGAGTACTGAGCGCGTGCCCTGATCGATGCACTTCCTGCGTTTCTCCGTTCGCCAGTCGCTCCAGGGCCTGTGGCGCAACCGTGTCATGAACATCGCGGCGACGGTGACGATGGTGCTGATGCTGCTCATGCTGGCGGCGCTGGTGATCGTCATCTCCGGTGTCGAAGCCGGGCTGTCGTACGTCGAGTCCAAGGTGGAGGTCCGCGCCGAGCTCCACGATGGCTTGCTCGAGGAGCGCGTGCTGGAGTTCCAGGAGCGCCTGTCAGGGCTGCCCGAGGTGTCGAGCGTGAACTACGTCAGCAAGGAGCAAGCGCTGGCCAACTTCAGCCAGTCGCGCGTCGACCAGGGCCAGGAGGACATCACCGGCCTCTACACCGAGTTCAATCCCTTCTTCGCCTATGTCGCCATCGAGCTTCGAGACCCGCGGCAGTCGCGCGAGCTGATCTCGACGCTCGAGGCAGAGACCGGTCTGGTGCGTACGGTGCTGGGCCAGCAGAGCGGCATCGACAAGCTGGTGGGGCTGACCTCACAGCTGCGAAACCTGGGCGTGGTGGTGCTTGGCTTCGCCGGCCTGACCGTCCTGCTCATCGTCATCAACAGCATCCGCATGGCGCTCATGGCCCGCGCCCAGGAGATCGAGATCATGCGCCTGGTGGGAGCGTCCGACCGTTACGTGCGCTGGCCCTTCATCCTCGAGGGCGTCTTCATCGGTCTTGTCGGTGCCGTCATCACGCTGCTGCTGCTGCTCGTGGCATCGCCGCCCATCAGCGACCTGGCCAGCGATATCGCGGGTTCGGTGCCACTCGGGTTCGATCGTTCACTGACGCTCCAGATCATGGGCATCGTGATCGGAGCCGGACTTGGCCTCGGCGGCGTGGGCGCCTGGATCAGCGTGCGTACGTACCTGCGTTAGCCCGGCTGACAGGATCGACCCCATGAACCACCCCCAACCGCCGCCACCGCCGTCACCGCTGCCACCGCCGTCACCCCAGCCAGCCGGCGGTAAGCCTGCCGGCTGGATGGCCATCGTGCTCGTCGCCATCTCAGCCGCGGCCATCTTCTGGGCCGGACTCAGCCTGGGCAGCCAGGCCTCCGGCCGGACGGCCGACGAGCGGGCAGCGGTGGAGGCCTTCAGCCAGACCTACCGCATCATCACCGACCAGTACATCGGCACGCCCGCCCCCGAGGACCTGGTGGAGGGCGCCATCAAGGGCATGTTCGACGTGCTCGACGACCCCAACTCGCGGTTCATGCGCTCCGATGAGTTCGACGCCGCGCTCGATGATGCCCGCGGCGAGTTCGAGGGCGTGGGTGCGGTGATGGCCACCCAGGACGACACCGGGGAGCCGTGTGAGCCCATCGGTGACGACTGCGGCCTGCGTGTGCTCGATGTCCTGATCGGCGCTCCAGCCCAGGCAGCCGGCCTGCAGGTGGGCGACGTCGTGACCGGCGTGGATGGCCAGCCGCTCGACGGCAGGACCATCGACGACTCGGTGCGTCTCATTCGCGGCCCCCGCGACAGCGAGGTGACGCTCACCCTGCAGCGCGAGGGGGAGACGCTGGAGCTGGTCATCACCCGTGACACGGTCATCAGCGAGGATGTCCATTCAGCCGTGCTGGCCGACGGGCAGGTCGGCTATCTCGCCATCGACAGCTTCGGCATCCGCGCGGCGGATCGGTTCGCGAGCGCGCTGCGGGAGCATCTCGACGCCGGGCTCGAGCGCCTGATCGTGGACGTACGCGACGACCCCGGCGGCTTCATCGACGCCACCATCGAGATCAGCAGCCAGTTCCTCGACGACGGCCCCGTCTTCTGGCAGCAGGACGCGTCCGGTCGCCAGGTCGCCGTCGAGGCCATCGATGGCGGTCTGGCCGTCGATCCCGATGTCGAGGTGGTCGTGCTGATGAACGCCGGATCGGCATCTGCCAGCGAGATCCTCGCCGGTGCCCTGCAGGACGCCGGCCGGGCGCGACTGGTGGGCGAGCGTTCGTTCGGCAAGGGCACGGTGCAGGAGTGGACCCAGCTGCCGGGCGAGAACGGCGGCTTTCGACTCTCGGTGGCACAGTGGCTGACGCGCGACAAGACGCCCATCGACGGCACCGGCCTGCGGCCGGATGTGCTGGTGAAGGGCGACGGAGAGCGCTACCGTCCGGGCACCGCCGGATCCGACCCGGCACGTGACCCGCAGCTGCAGGCAGCCATCGAGCTGCTGCTCGACGCTCCGCTGGCGCTGCCGGCGCCGGAAGCATCGGGCGCGCCCTCACAAGCGCCCGCGGCGCCATAGCCGCGGGGAAGGTCAGCGAGGTCTCCCGGCAGCAGCAGCCGCGCACGACCGGGGCAGGCTGGATAGGCCTCCCTTCACGTGGCGCTCGCGACGTGGCGCTCGCGGCTCGCCGAAACGAGCACTTGCCGGAAGTCGACACTTCGGGTACGGTTTCGAGGAACGAAAGGAGGTGGTGTGTAATGGATAGTCGTTTAAGTAGCTGCACCGCCTCGGAGGTTCGGCGCTAGTCGAGCCGACCGGGTGGTGTATGCCACGAGAGCGCCGGCCCGTCCTGGGCCGGCGTTCGTTCGTCTCCAGGGAACTCACTGGCGGACCACCGAGGGCCCGTCCCACCATCCAAGGAGCCCATCGATGGGCAAGACCGTCGCCCAGAACCGCAAAGCCCGGCACCTGTACACCATCGAGGACACGCTCGAGGCCGGCATCGAGCTGACCGGCACGGAGATCAAGTCGGTACGGGGCAGCAACCTCAACCTGAAGGATGCGTACGCACGCATCGAACACGGTGAAGCGTGGCTGGTCGGTGTGCACATCGCTCCGTGGGCGGGCGGCAACCGCAACAATCACGAGCCGCTGCGCACGCGCAAGCTGTTGCTCCACCGACGCCAGATCGACGAGCTCGTGGGCCGCACCAAGGCCAAGGGCCTCACGCTGGTGCCACTGAGCGTGTACTTCAACGATCGCGGCAAGGCCAAGGTGCAGCTCGGCCTGGCCCGAGGCAAGAAGAGCTACGACCATCGCCGCGACATCGCCAACCGCGATGCCAAGCGCGACATGGACCGCGAGGTCGCCGATGCGATGCGTGGGCGGTAGTCCATGGCGACGGCCCCCTGTCGAGACAGAACAGGTGTTCGACCGCGTGATCGCTGGTCCATGTATAATCGTTGGTCCATGGGGATGCGTGGTCTCGACAGGGCCCGAACCCCGAAGAGTGCGAGCCGAGGTGCCGTCAGGCCTCGTTAAACAGGCGGCAACCTAGAAGTAACTGGCAACAACCGCCAGCCTGCTCTCGCCCTCGCGGCCTAAGGCCGTAAGGTGAGCGTGGAAGCAGCCTCGTCCTCGCGGGCTGTGGAAGCGTCATCCAGCGAGGATGCGCTCCGAGTCAGCGTCACGTAGCTCGGAGTCAAGCCCGCAAGGGGACGTGACTGGATCCTGGGGCACGGTGCCGATGCCGGGCTGCGGGATCGACGACAAAGCATCGGATACGCTCGTAGTGGTCTTCGGCAGACGGTTCTGGACGGGGAGTTCGACTCTCCCCCATCTCCACCAACTTGTACGTACGGCACGACCCCGCCACGGTGGACGGGGTCGTCTGCTATCCCAGTGCCCTCGAGCCACTGGCTCTGGCTAGACCTTGAGCACGACGACCCGGCGCGTGGGCTCCTCGCCGATCGATTGCGTCGTGATGCCCTCGACATCGCGCAACGCCAGGTGCACCCAGCGACGCTCCAGCGCCGACATCGGCTCCAGCTGCAGCATCTGGCCGGTCTCGGCCACGCGCTCGGCGGCGCGGGTCGCGACCTCGATCAGCTGACGCTCTCGCCGGCCACGGTAGTCTTCGACGTCGACGAGGACGCGAGTCCAGGTGCCCATCTTGCGGGAGAGCATGAGGTTGAGCAGGTGCTGGAGGGCGGACAGCCGTTCGCCCTTTCGGCCGATGAGCGCGCCCAGCGCTTCCTTCTCCTCCTCGTTGGCGCCGTAGACGGTGATCTTGGCCGTCGCGCCGGTGGTGACCTCGACGCTGGCGGCGTAGCCCATCATCTCGACGAGCTGCTCGAGGATCTCCTTGCCCGCCAGAAGCGCCTCGGGTGAAGCCTCGACATCCTGCGAGGCCTCGGCCTTGACCGACGATCCGGCGGCCACGGCAGCCTCGACCTCGGTCACGGCAGCTCCGCTGACCCCGGATGCCTCGCTCGAGCGGCTGCCACTGCGACCGCGTCGGCGATCGGCGCCGCCCGGCGCCTCGCGCTCGCTGCTGCCGCGAGGGGGCCTTGCGCCGCGCGGGCGCTCAGCGCGTGGCTCATGTCTGCCCGTGGTCTCTGCTGGCTTCTCAGCAGGCGCCGGCGGTGGCGCTGGCGCAACGGCCTCAGCGGCCTCCTTCCGGGGGGCTGTGCCGCCCAGTGCCGATCGCGGCGCGGCGATGATGCGGGCGGGCTCCGCGCCCATGCCCAGCACGCCTCGACTGCCCTGGGTCAGGATCTCGAAATCGAGATCCTGCAGGCCACTGACCCCGAACTGCTCACGCGCGTTCCTGAGGGCCTCTTCGACGGTCTTGCCCGTGAACTCCTGGTATTCGCTCATCGACGTCTCCCTCGCCGGCGGCTACGACGCCTGGCCGGTCTGATGGTGCCTGCGGCGCTCTCCTTGGTGGAGCGCTTGGTGGTCTGGGTGAGGCTTCCGTCCGCATTCACAGCAGCAGGCTTGGGTTCCGGCATCTTCACCGGGAACCTCGGCGTGTGGTCCTTGGCGAACCCCGGGGTCCAGCCGAACAGTGGGAACAACCCGCCGTAGCCGTTGATCAGGAATTGCTGGACGATGCTGAAGACGGTGGTGGTGATCCAGTAGATGAAGAGGCCGGCCGGCAGGATGGCGCCGTAGATCAGCGAGAACGCGGGCAGCAGCAGGAACATCTTCTGCTGCATCGCCTGCGATGGATCGGTGCTGCGGGTCATCATCATGCGCGTCTGGACAAGCTGCAGCAGTGCCGAGATGGCTGCCAGCAGCGACAGGCCCAGGCCCAGGCCAGCGAGCACCATGAGGAAGATCTCGGGCTCGTTGGATGGCAGGCCACCTGGATACCCCGGCAGCTGGAAACCACCGTCGCCGATCTTGGGGATCCACGCCAGCCAGGGGATATCGGGGTCGATGCAGGGCGAGTAGGGGTCGCCCGGGTGCTCGCATTCGAGCCGGACCAGCTGGATGCCGAAGGGGTGCAGCATCGAGCTGATGTCGGGCGCCTTCAGGCCCTGGGTGAAGACCTGGTACATCGGCAGCAGCAGGACCAGCTGCAGCACGGCCGGCAGGCAGCCAGAAGCGGGATTGACGCCGCGGTCCTTGTACAGCTGCATCTGCTGCTCTGAGATCTTGGCACGGTCGCCCTTGTACTTGGCCTGGATGGCCTTCAGCTCCGGCTGCAGCATCTGCATGCGTCGCTGCGACACGATCTGGGCCCGGAAGACCGGGATGAGCAGGATCCGGAGGATGATCGTCAGCAGGATGATGGCGACGCCGATGTCGCCGGTGACGCTGTACAGGAACGCCAGGCCGATGAAGATGGTCTGGAAGATCGGCGTGAAGAGCCAGGCCAGCAGGTCCATGGGGTTGGCACCGGGCTGCGCCGGACACAGGTTCGGATGCGGCAGCGCGGTGGCGTCGGGGTTGGGCGTGGCGTCGGGATCCGGGGTGGGCCTGGGCGCGCAGGGGTCCTCGGTGGTGGAGGCGCCCGGCATGAGCGTGGGAGCGGGGGAGGCGAGGGGGGTACCGACTGGGCCGGTGTCGTCGGGGGCAGGGCTCGCCGGCAGCGTGGCGACACCCTGCGGAACTGGGCTCTGGGCCGGTGTCGTCCCCGGCGTGGAGGCCGGTGCGGTCGCTTGGGCGATGACGGGAGGCGGCGAAGTCTCCTGCGAGAAGGCCGGACCGGCGATGAGGCTGAGCGCGATGACCGCGATGGCGATGGCCGCCAGCAGGTCGAGCGGGGCCAGTCGCAATGGTGCCGCGAGGACAGAGCGGATACGCATCATTTCACCGGGTCATAGCCGCCGGGTCGCCATGGGCCGCAGCTGGCGATGCGCTTGGCGCCCATCCAGCTGCCCTTGGCCAGCCCGTACTTCTGGATGGCCTGCTCCGTGTAGACCGAGCAGGATGGTTCATATCGGCACGAGCCGGCGAACAGGCGGGAGAGCGTCTTTCGATAGAGGTGGATCAAGCCGATGCCGAGGCGCTGGCCGAGGCCGCCGAGCGCGCTCACGAGGGTGACTTCACTGAACTGCGGATGGCGCTGAGCATGCGCTGGAGCGTGCCGCTGAGCTCCGCGAACGAGACGTCGACGGCAGCCGGGCGCGCGACGATGAGGATGTCCCACCCGTGCCCCGTGTCATTGGGGAGCTGCCGCAGGATCTCGCGGACGCGCCTGCGCACGCGGTTACGCCGGACGGCGCCTCCAAGGCGTCGACCGGTCGAGATGCCGAAGCGGTCGTGATCGCGGCCATTGGCAACGAAGCGGACGAGCATGAGCCGGTCCGAGCGAGAGCGACCCTCGCCGCTGACGCGAGCGAAGTCTCCCCGCGATCGGAGCGTCGGCACAGCCCCCCTTCGGGTCTGCCGGACCTCAGACGGTGAGCTTCTTGCGGCCACGAGCGCGCCGGGCGGCGAGCACCTTGCGGCCACCCTGGCTCTTCATGCGCTTGCGGAAGCCGTGCTCCTTGGCGCGATGGCGCTTCTTGGGCTGATAGGTCTGCTTGGTCACTGGGAACTGGGCTCCTTCGGGCGGGCGGTCAGGTTGTGCTTCGAGGACCGGCCTGCCGATGCGGCTGTGGGTGATGCGGGTCGTGGCGCGGCAGGCCCCTTGTGGTCGTCCCGGGCACACGCTCCTATCGGGTCGGGCGGATTATACGCGACAGTCCCTGCATCCCGGAGGAAGCCAGCGTGTCCAGCAGCCGTGCCCCAGCCGAACCCCCGTTTCTGGAACCAGGCAGTGCCACCGTCGACGACCTCGTGCGGCTTGACCTGCGCATCGGCCGCATCGTCAAGGCCGACCTGCTCGAGGGCGCCCGCAGGCCTGCGTACCGGCTGCTGGTCGACTTCGGGGCCGCCGGTACGCGACGGTCGTCGGCACAGCTCGCTGGCACATACCCGGACCCGGCCGCGCTGGTCGGTCGACTGGTGGTGGCCGTGGTCAACCTGCCGCCCCGGCGAGTCGCCGGCTTCAGCAGTGAGGTGCTGGTGCTGGGAGCGCTGGCGCCCGACGGCCGCATACCGCTGCTGGGGGTGGATGAAGGCGCCGAGCCTGGGCAGCGCGTGGCCTGATGGCTGTTCCGGAGCGAAACGGTGGGCTGCCCGGCTCGACGCGGCTGGTGCTTCCTGCCGCCGGATCGAGCGGTGGCGCCGCGGATATCGATGAGCTGGTCGTCCTGCGCCGCGCTTGCGCCGCGCTTGCGCCGCGCTCGGCACGTTTGGTCATACTCCCCGGGGGTATATCAGGTGGACGTTGCGCGGTCCTGAAATGCGGTGCTAACGTAGGCCGCCCGGAGCGCCTTGCAGGGTCCGGGTGCCCAAGCTGGAGCCATCATCGCGCCGACCCCAAGGGTCGACCCGGTCCCTCCAGGGGATGTCGATCGCGCCTCGCCCGGGTGTCGGGACGTCATTCGAGAGGGACGCGCCGGTTGTCGTAGTACGGGTCACGTTGCCATCGATGGACGCGAAACAGGTCTGGCGAGCCGCCCTCGGTGAGCTTCAGGTGTCGCTGTCCCCGGCCAACTACGAGACCTGGCTGAAGGACACCGCCCTCGTCGACGTTGACGGAGACCGGTTTTGCGTCGCCGCCCCCAATGGCTTCGCCAAGGACTGGCTGGAGAACCGTTACCGATCGCTGATCGCTCAGACCCTGGCTCGCGTGGTGGGCTACAGCGTCAACGTCGAGTTCGTGGTGCGAGACATCGATCCGGACGAGGCGGTGGAGGCAGGGCCCCGCGCGGATCCCGTGACGACAGGCAGCCAACAGGTGCGTGTGGAGCCCGGTCGTGTCGGCGCCTCCGAAGGCGGAGGTGTCAACCTCAATGCTCGCTACACCTTCCGCACATTCATCGTGGGCTCGGCCAACCGCCTCGCGCATGCCGCCAGCCTGTCGGTGGCAGAGCGACCGGGCGAGGCCTACAACCCGCTGTTCCTGTATGGCGGGGTCGGCCTCGGCAAGACGCATCTGATGCACGCGGTCGGCAATGCCGTGGTCCAGCGCTTCCCGCGCAAACGCGTCGTCTACGCCACCAGCGAGAAGTTCACCAACGACTTCATCACCTCCATCCAGCAGGGCCGCATCGACGATTTCCGGGCACGCTACCGCAAGATCGACGTGCTCCTCATCGATGACATCCAGTTCATCGCCGACAAGGAGCACACGCAGGAAGAGTTCTTCCACACCTTCAACGCCATCCACGAGGACGGCAAGCAGATCGTGCTCTCCAGCGACCGGCCGCCCAAGCAGATCGTCACGCTCGAGGAACGGCTTCGCAGCCGCTTCGAGTGGGGCCTCATCGCCGACCTGACCGCACCCGACCTGGAGACCCGCATCGCGATCCTGCGCACCAAGTCCGAAGAGCAGGGCGTGCGGGTGGACTCCGAGGCCCTGGAGTTCATCGCGCGGAAGGTGGCCTCCAACATCCGGGAGCTCGAGGGTGCGCTCAATCGGATCGTGGCCTACGCCTCCATGCAGGGCATGCCCATCAGCGTGGACCTGGCCCAGGCCGTGCTCTCCAATGTGCTGTACAGCCCCCGCAAGCGAGCGATCACGCCCGAGCGCATCGCGCTGGCGGTGGCCCATTACTACGACGTGGACCTGGACGCCCTGCGCGGCCAGAAGCGCGATCGCGCCATCGTGGTGCCTCGGCAGATCGCCATGTACCTGATGCGCGAGGAGACCGACGTCTCGCTGCTGCGCATCGGCGCCGAGCTTGGTGGGCGCGATCACTCCACGGTGCTGCACGCCTGCAGGAAGATCGACCAGGAGGCCGCGCGCAATGAGGATCTGCGTCGTGAGCTGGCCGCGGTGCGGGAGTCCATCTACTCCGATTCCAAGTAGCCCAGGCGTCGCCGGCGGTCAAGCCCGGCCGCGCCATCGAACCCCGGTCGCCCAGGGGCCCGCCAGCGGCGTGCATCCGCGCCTGTGGAGGGGGTGTGGAGAAGGGCGGTCCCGAGCGGTGGCGAGCCCTGAGTGCCGGTGGATACCGCTGGCGAGCGGTCGGGGGTGGTCTGTGGAGCCTTGGTGCGCCTATCCACAGCGGCTCATCGCGCCAGCACGACTCACACACACGTCGTGCACGGGAGGGAGCAGCTGCGGATACGCTCGGCCCAAGCGTGGAGCCGGCGCATCGTCATCACAATCCACAGTATGAAGATGACGATGAGATGAGAAGATTAGAAAGACCCATGTACATCTCATAGGGAGCTCGAACGCTCGTGAAGCTGTCCTTGATGCAGGAGAACCTGGCCCGGGGCCTGTCCGTCGTGAGTCGCGCTGTCAGCAGCCGGGCCACCCTGCCAGTCCTCGCCAACGTCCTGCTCAAGACACAGGATGGTGGACTCCGTCTCACTGCCACGAACCTCGAGATCGGCATCTCGGTGTGGGTGCCAGGCAAGATCGAGGTCGATGGCACCATGACGGTGCCCGCCCGCTTGCTCACGGACATGGTCGCCGGACTGCCCTCCGGAGAGCGCGTCGATCTCGAGATGGAGAAGGGCAACACCCTCCACATCCGGGCGCGCAGCTACACCACGCGCCTCCGTGGCATCGATGCCGAGGAGTTCCCGGTCATCCCGGCAGCGGGTGAGCGGCCGACCACCCAGGTCAGCCAGAAGCTCTTGCGTCGCGCGCTCGGCGAGGTGACATTCGCCGCTGCCGCCGATGAGACGCGGCCGATCCTGACTGGTGTGCTGACGCGACTCTCCGGCGAGACCCTGACGCTGGCAGCCGCCGACAACTACCGCATCGCGGTGAAGACGCTCGACCTGCTGCAGTCGGTCGAGGAGACCAGCGTCGTCATCCCGGCACGCTCGTACGTGGAGCTCATGCGCGTCCTCGGTGACACGGACGAGCCGGTCGACATCATCCTCGCCCAGGCCAAGAGCCAGGTG
>DATHSE010000303.1:0-3061 GCA_035464455.1 Anaerolineae bacterium
GTCCGCGCCATAGCCGTAGTCGACACCGAGCTGCGCTGCCGCCCGGGCAGCAGCTTCGGGCATGAAGGGCGCGGCGGCGAAGGCGATGACACGGCAGGCTTCGAGCAGGTCGCCGAGCACATCGTCCAGCCGTGCAGCGGCCGCCTCGTCTCCGCCCTTGGCGGCCTTGGCCAGCGTCCACGGCTGCTCGGCCTCGACGTGCCTGTTGGCCTCGCCGACGAAGCTCCACAGCAGCTCCAGAGCCTCGTGCAGCAGGCAGGAATCCAGCTTCTCGGCGTAGCGCTCGAAGGTCGTGGCCCAGGTCGCGGCGAGCGCACCATGCGTGGGGGCGGAGCGTTGTCCCTCGCGGTAGCGCGTGGCCATCGACAGCGAGCGGTTGAGCAGGGTGCCGAAGTCGTTGGCCAGGTCGGCGTTGTAGCGGCGCACGAAGCTGTCCCAGGAGACGTCGCTGTCGCGGTCGAAGGCGACCTCGCGCAGGACCGCGTAGCGCGTGCCATCGCGACCGAGCGCCGCCACGACGTCCAGCGGATCGAGGAAGTTGCCCCGGCTCTTGCTCATGCGCTCGCCCTGGGCCAGCAGCCAGCCGTGGACCCAGACCAGCCTGGGCAGCGGCAGGCCGGCGCTCATGAGCATGGCCGGCCAGTAGATGGTGTGAAGACGGTTGATGTCCTTGCCGATGACGTGCAGGTCGGCCGGCCACCAGTGCTCGAACATGGCGGCATCGTGGGGGAAGCCGGCGCCGGTGATGTAGTTGATGAGCGCGTCGTACCAGACATAGACCGTGCCAGCCGCCGGATCCCAGCTGCCGTCCTCGCGGCGGGCCGACGAGCCATCCGGCAGCAAGGGGAAAGGGATGCCCCACGTGGCGCCCTCGCGGCTGACGCTGAAGTCCTCCAGGCCCTTGCGGATGAAGCCCAGCATCTCGTTCTTGCGGTACTCGGGCTGGACCCAGTCGGGCATGTCGGTGTAGTAGCGCTCCAGGCGCTCCTGGTAGGCCGACAGGCGGAAGAACCAGTTGTTCTCGGTCAGCCACTGCAGCTCGACATCGGGATGGTTGGGGCAGCGAACACCCGATGCATCCTCGACGAGGTCGGTGGTGTTGCGGAAGCCCTCGTTGGGGCAGTACCAGCCCTCGTACCTGCCCAGGTAGATGTCGCCGTTGGCGTGCGCGCGGCGGATCATCTCGTGGACGGCATCGGTGTGATCAGGGTCGGTGGTGCGGATGAAGCGGTCGGGGCTGATGCCGAGGGCGTCCTCGGCCGCCCGGAAGAGGGCCACCATCTCGTCCACGAAGGCCTTGGGCGCCAGGCCCCTGGCGGCGGCGGTGGTCGCGATGTTGACCGAGTACTCGTCAGTGCCGGTGAGGAAGCGGGTGTCGTCACCCAGCATGCGGTGCCAGCGGGCGATGACGTCAGCGCCCACGACCTCGTACAGCGTGTGCAGGCCGGGCCGATTGTTGGCGTAGGCGATGGCGGTGGTCAGGTAGAAGCGGCGGCGTTCTGTCATGGGTCAGCCGATGGTACTTGAGCGCACCGCCGGGGGCGCGACCGTCGTGGGACACAGGGAAAGCGGCGGGCCTGCCTGCGTCCGGGACCCCGCCGCCGGAGGACAGCCAGCACGGTTGGCAAATGCCGCAGATGTCGGAAGCCGATGCGTCCCATCCTGTCGCCCACGGCCACCTTCCGGTGATACCTTCTGGGCTACCAAGTGGTGTCATTGACTGGTAGCACACTTGTGCGTTATCGTCGTGAAGTCGCACTTGGAGAAACGTCATGACGACCCGAGCCTCGAAGCTCCACATCAGCCTCCCGCCCGATCTCATGGCCTTCATCTCGCGCCGACGCGAGGAGCAGCAAGGGACGATGAGCGCTGCCATCGCGGAATCCATCCGCCGGGACATGCTCGCTGAGCGACAGGCCCGTCTGGACGAGGCGCTCGCCCTCGACGCCGAGGCTAATCTGGCCTTCGCCCGGAGCTCGGGAGGTGTCGTGTCACGGATGCTCGCTCGAGACGCGGAGTGAGCATCGGCAACCGGCCGATCCCACCCGGGCCCAAGCGCGGCGAGATCTACAGGCTGCACTTCCGCGACATCGGCGGGAACGTCCTGTCGGGTCCGCACTGGGCCGTCGTTGTGCAGACGAGCCTGATGAGCCGCTCCTCGACGACATTGGCCGTCCCCATAACATCGAACGCGGCGAGTGCGGCCCTGAAGCCGGAGTACCTCGTCGAGGTGAGCGCCCGTGACATCGGACTATCGTGGGGCGGCTTCATCCATGCCGATCAGGTCTTCACCTTCCCGGCCGGAGAACTCGACGAACGCGCGGGTGTGCTCGCCGGCAGCAAGCTCGACGAACTGGACCGGGCACTCGCGTTCGTGTTGGGGCTGACGTAGCCCACCAGCCACGTCTTGCGCCTCGGCCGCGCTAGCCGCGCCGGCTCGCAGCGCTTCCTGGCGAAATACACCTGGGGGAGCGCCGTCCGATCCGGCGTTCAGCGCGTCCGATCGGGGTTCGGCGAAGCCTCCCGTGTGCGTGGGTGCTCCCCTGGGGCCCGTCGGTGTCGAGCTGCCTGCCGAGGAACGCTGGAGCGTTTGCCTGGCAGTCACATATGCGCCACTCGAGAACATGACAGCGGCCCGATTTGCCTGAGAGGCACGCGATGCGCCGATCACGGTCGATGGTGTGACTGGCAAGCAAGTCCCGAACCACTGGGGGCCGGACGTGCTCGTTATGTGACTGGTAGGCAAACGCGCCGGTGCGGCACACCGCTGGGGCTTGACACGGCGCGGTGGCGCTCCCGCCCTGCCTGGTGGCGCGCGGAACTAGTTTGGCGGCGGATGTGCCTAGTGGCGGAAGTGGCGCACGCCCGTGAAGAGCATCGAGGCACCGGCGGCATCGACGGCCCGGATGACGTCCTCGTCACGCTTCGAACCGCCGGGCTGGATGACGGCACTGACGCCCGCCTCCAGGCATACCTCGACGCCGTCGGCGAAGGGAAAGAAGGCATCCGAGGCGCCAACGGCCCCGATCGCCCTGTCGCCGGCCTGCTCGACCGCTAGCCG
>DATHSE010000304.1:0-4466 GCA_035464455.1 Anaerolineae bacterium
CCGCGTCCAGCCGCAGCGACCGACTATCTCCTTTCCTGGTCCGTGGAGGGCATGCTCTTCGCCGGAGATTTGCCACCGCACCCTGAGTGCCCCTGACCGCGTCCCCTGTGGGGGGATCCGCGGTTCCCAAGCGTGTGCGGACGGGCCACAACCTGGAGACCCCTCCGGTGCCAGTACGGAGGGGTCTCCAGCGAACCTTGGGTCGCGAAGACCGGGCTGTTTGGTCGGAGTGGTCCATCCCACATGGGCCGAATGGCCCTATGAAGTGCATGTGAACGATATTCGGGACCTGTGGCTCTGGCGAGCGCAGGAGGACGGGAGCAAAGTCGAGACCGGCTGCGCTCCTCCCTCTTCGCAGCCGACAGAGAGGGGTCCATTTCCTGCAGAGCGATGCGTTTGAACCACAGGTCGGATCAAGCCATCGCCAATGATCAGGAGGATCGAGTCATGCTTCCGAAGCGCCTCACCATGCTGATGCTGAGCGCCACGCTCGCGCTCAGCACGGTGGCCTTCACCGCCCCGGTCGCCACCGCCGACGAGGGCCATCCCAGCATCGTCGTCCAGGCGGTCATCGCCCTGGAAGACATCGCCGCGGCCACGAACTACTACAAGAAGGCGAACCTGGCGGTCGGGCTCATGAAGGACATCCGGCACTGGGTCAGCCCGTACAACCACCATGGCACCGGACCCTACGGTGTCCCACTCTTCGTGACCAAGATCGACCAGATCGGGACCGGGACATGCAGCGCCACGACGGAGTACCAGAAGTGGCTGCTGGAGACGCGCAGCCTCGCTCGTGTCGGGTTCCGCTACTTCCGTGGCAAGGCCACCAACTGGCAGGAGTTCCCGTCTGGGGACCGCGCTGCTGCCCGCGTGCGACAGATGCTCGTCTTCAATCGCATCGAAGGCCGGCAGGCTGATGCCCAGAAGGCCTTCCTCAACTGCGTCTTCGACAAGATGCCGATGCAGCTGCGCCTGCTGCTCTTCTAGGGGCCGTCGAGCGGACCCGGTGACACTGGCGACAGACACTGGCAACCAGATGAGACTGGCAACTAGGACTGGCTGATATCTAGCGGGGCTCCCGAGCTGGTGCCCACTTCCCGCTCGGGAGGCCCCGCGGCGTTTCCGCCCCGCCTCCTCCACTCTCCGATGAGGCGGGGCACGCCCTTGCCCGGCTCACGCCCGGGCAGCGAGCTCGATGGCTGCCTCGTCGGGGAGCAGGAACCAGCGCAGCCCTTCGAAATCGGCGCCCACCGGCAGGTCGGCGGAACACTGCGCCGGCTCCGCCGGCGGCGGCGGGTCGGCCATGAGGGCGCGGGCCTCGGCGAGGTAGTCGGCGAGACGGCTCAGCGGCTCCTGGCGCCGGTGGGCTTCGAAGCGCATCCCTTCTCCGGTGTAGCGGATGTCGTGCAGCGAGAGCGGCGCCTCGGCCTGGCGACCGACGTGGTGCCACAGGCCGGTGGCCGGATCGTGTCGATAGTGCGGCAGCAGCCGCCAGCCATGGCGCGCCACCAGCTCGACGGCATCGAGGATGTACTCGAAGACGGTCTCGTCGATGAAGTAGTTGAAGTTGACGCGCACCCAGCCGGGCTTGATGCCCTCGCAGCCGCGGGTGATCTCGCGCTCGAACTCATGGCTGGTCTCGATGTCGATGCCCAGCAGGCGGTGGCCGTAGGGGCCGGCGCAGGAGCAGCCGCCACGCGACTGGATGCCGAAGAGGTCGTTGAGCAACGCCACCACGTAGTTGTGGTGCAGGTAGCGGTCGCGGTGGCGCACGACGAAGCTGACGATCGACAGGCGCGGCCGGTCCTTGCGACCGAGCACCTCGAGGCCGGAGACGGCATCCCAGCGATGCAGCGCGCGCTGGATGAACGACTCCTCCCGCTCCCGGATGGCCTCTGCGCCGACGGCCTCCTTGAGCGCGAACACGAGGCCTGCCCGGATGGACTCGATGATGGCGGGGGTGCCACCCTCCTCGCGATGCTCGGGGTCGGCGAGGTAGACGTGCTCCTCGGCGTTGACGTAGGCCACGGTGCCGCCACCGGGGACGGTGGGGACGGAGTTCGTGAGCAGCTCCCGGCGCACTACGAGCAGGCCGGGGGTACCGGGTCCGCCGATGAACTTGTGGGGCGAGATGAAGACCGCGTCCTTGTAGTCGAGCGGCGCGTCGGTTGGGTCACCGTCGGCGGCGCAGCGGGTGGGCGCCATGCGCAGCCCCACGTACGGCGCTGCGGCGCCGTAGTCCCAGAAGGCCAGGGCTCCATGACGGTGCAGCAGGACGGAGATGCCGCGCGTGTCCGAATGGATGCCGGTCACGTTCGATGCCGCCGAGAACGAGCCGATCCTCAAGGGGCGGTCGGCGTAGCGGCCGAGCTCGGCGTCGAGCTGCTCGAGGTCGATGCGGCCATCGCCGTCCTCTCGGATGGTGACCACGTCGGCGATGGATTCGCGCCAGGGGAGCTCGTTGGAGTGGTGCTCGTAGGGGCCGATGAAGACGACCGGCCGCTCCTCCGGCGGGATGTGGTCCGCCAAGCCGTAGCGCCGGTCGAGATCGGCGGGGATACGCAGGTTGAGGATGCCGATGAGCTTGTCCACTGCCGCCGTGGAGCCCGAGCCGCAGAAGATGACGGCATGCTCGTCGCGGTCGGCACCGACGGCGGCGCGGATGATGTCCCTGGCATCCTCGCGGAAACGCGTCGTCTGCAGTCCCGTGCCGCTTGACTCGGTGTGAGTGTTGGCATAGAGCGGCAGGACCTGCTCGCGGATGTAGTCCTCGATGAAGCTGAGGCTGCGGCCGGACGCGGTGTAGTCGGCGTAGGTGAGGCGGCGCACGCCGAACGGGCCGGCGAAGGCTTCGTCGTCGCCGATGACGCTGCCGCGGATGAGCTCGATGAGGCGCTCGGGGTCGGTGTCGGCGTCGGTGGCACGGCCGGCGTCGCTGCCGGGAGCTGTCGCGGCGGCTTCGGTCATGGGAGCTGCATCGTAGCGGCTGTCGCGATGGCCCGGCCGTGCTCGGAATGGGCGGCCATGACACGGGAGCCCGGCAAGGCGAAGCGAACGCCTGGGCGCGCCGGGGGATCGAGCGGGAGCCTGGGCTAGACTTCGAACCGGAGCCAGTGGGATCGCTGGCCTCTACCGATCGAGGCGCGAGGGAACCTCCGATGCGCCCTTCACGGCCGCGGCCGGAGGACGATGCATGAGCGAAGACACAGCGGCCGCCCCGCAGGGCAACGACCTCAAGGCCCTCAACAGCAGCGTCCGCTACGCGGTGTGGGCGGTCTATGCGCGATCGGGCCAGGCCATCGAGCATGACGCGGCCGCAGAGTCCGATCACCAGGCCTGGACCGCCGACCTTGCTGCTGAGGACACCGTCCTCCGGGGCATGTATGACGTCTCGGGCATGCGCGCGGGGAGCGACCTGATGCTGTGGCTGCACGGTCCCAGCGCCGAGTCGCTGCAGGCGGCGCTGCGGGGGTTTCGCCGCACGACCGCCGGCGCGAGCACGAAGCCCGCCTGGTCCGCGATGGGGACCCACCGGCCTGCAGAGTTCAGCCGTGAGCACGTCCCATCGTTCATGCTGGGGACCGAGCCGCTGGCATGGCTCTGCGTCTACCCGTTCGTCCGCTCATACGAGTGGTACCTCCTGCCCGCCGAGGAGCGAGGGGCGATGCTTCGCGAGCACGGCATCGCGGGCCGAGCGTTCCCGGCCGTGCAGGCCAACACGGTCGCGGCCTTCGCGCTCAACGACTACGAGTGGATCCTGGCGCTCGAGTCGGATGACCTGCATCACCTCGTGGACATGATGCGAGACCTGCGCGCTACCCAGGCGCGGCGCCACGTCCGCGAAGAGGTGCCCTTCTACACCGGCCGTCGCCTCCAGGGCACCGACGACCTGCTGGAGGTCCTGCGGTGAGGTACGACTACGACGCCTTCCTGCTCGTCTCGTTCGGGGGCCCCGAGGGCCCGGCTGACGTCATGCCCTTCCTCGAGAACGTCACACGCGGCCGCAACATCCCGCCTGCGCGACTGGAGGAGGTCTCCCACCACTATCTCGCGCTCGGCGGGGTCAGCCCCATCAACCAGCATAACCGCGACCTCATCGAGGCGTTGCGTGCCGAGTTCGACCAACGCGGCATCGACCTGCCCATCTACTGGGGCAACCGCAACTGGGATCCGTTCCTGGCACCCGAGCTCGAGCGCATCTATGCCGCTGGTCACCGGCGTGTCATCGCGCTCGTCACGAGCGCCTACACCTCCTACTCGGGCTGCCGCCAGTACCGCGAGGATCTCGCACGCGCGCTCCTCGAGACCGGCCTGGACGGCAAGCTGGCCATCGACAAGATCCGCCACTACTTCGACCATCCGGGGTTCGTGGAGCCCTTCGCCGAAGGACTGACCGGCGCGCTGCGTGAGCTCGCTGCCGATGGCTTCGGGGCGGATGACATCCGACTGCTGTTCACCACCCA
>DATHSE010000305.1:0-15328 GCA_035464455.1 Anaerolineae bacterium
CCCCGCTCCCGTCGGCGCAGCGCCCAGATCGAGCCGACCGCGGCGTCACCCGTCACGACCCGTACCCGGTACGCGTCGTGGCCGTTCTGGGCGCTCGCGCGGGGCGTGGGCTGGTGGACCCGCAGCCATCGCGCGGATGCTTCATCAGGTGCGCGTCGCAGGACCTGATACCGTGCTGGGACTGGGGGAGGCGAGCCGCCCTGTTCGCTGTCGGCCGCCCCGCGTTCGCTCGCGTCGTCGCTCCCGAGGGAGATCCAGACACGCTCCATGGCCGTCTCGTCTCGCAGGATGCGGGCGATCGTCGGCAGCACGGCTGGGGTCGAGTCTCGTAGAGCCAGCTCGCGGCTCACCCCGAACAGGGCACGGGACTCGCGCTCGCGTGCCATCGCCAGCTCGGCCCGAGCGCGCTGGAGGGCGGCGAGCTGCCCGACGACGATGCCCACGAACAGCAGGAGGATGACGCTCAGCCAATCGCCCGGGTCATCGATGGCGAAGGTGTGCAGCGGTTGCGTGAAGAAGAAGTTGTAGACGAGGAACGAGGCGACAGCCGTGGCGATGGCCCCGACGGTCCCGGCTGCGACCGCGGTGGCGACCACTGCCACGAGGTAGACGACCGACGCGTCCGGGACCCCCGCGTACGTCTCGAGGAGCCACGCAGCGGCGGTGGCGACCGCTAGAGATGGGATGGCGATAGCCAGGAGCAGGCCGATCCTCCGGACGTCGATGAAGCGCATGGCGCGATCGTAGTCCCGATGGGCAGACCCATCCGCGCCGAGGGACTCCTCGCCGAGGACCAGGAGGCGGCGAGACGCCTGTCAGTCTGGGTGGCTCTGCCGCAACGCGATGCGGCCTTTACCCTAGGGTGCGTACCGCACGTCCACGTGTGACCAGTACGCCGCCTGCGCCGCATACAGACACCACGTCTTGCGCTCCGCGCCCCGGTCACGTCCTCGAGGCCGGATCGGGGCATGACAGGAAGGTGGACCAATCTGGCGCTACCCCTCTCGCCGACCACTGCCTCAGCTCTGGCCTGCGACATTCCTGCCCCCTTATCTCATAGCCCCCACACCGTTTGACCGTCCTGTGTCCACACGGCTACACTCCAGCCCGGCCTGCTTGCGCGCAGATCCACTCGCGCAGGGCTCCCCCGTCGGTCCTGGTCCCGACGGTCGAGTGCGGCCTGATGATGACCAGCGGGAGGTGATTTCCTAGTTGGCTGAAGTCAGAGTCGGCGAGAACGAGTCGTTCGAGGCTGCCCTGCGTCGCTTCAACAAGAAGATCCAGCAGAGTGGCATCCTCGCCGAAGCACGACGGCGCGAGCATTTCGAGAAGCCCAGCGTCAAGCGAAAGCGAAAGGAAGCGAAGCGGAAGAAGGTGGCACGCGGCGAATAAGCCCGCGCGCCCATCCTCGACGAGGACCGAGCCCTCCACCTGCCCAAGAGGAGGTCTGCCGTGAGCCTTACCGAACAGCTCCAGGCTGATATGAAGACCGCCATGCGCGACGGCGACACGCAGCGACGTGACACCCTGCGCATGGTGATCGCGGCTGCCCAGAACGCGGCCAAGGAGAAGCGCCAGCCGCTTTCCGACGAGGAGGCGCTCGACGTCATCGGGCGCGAGGTCAAGAAGCGTCGCGAATCGATCGCGGCCTTTCGCTCCGCCGATCGAGATGACCTCGCCGACAAGGAACAGGCGGAGATCGACATCCTTGCCCCCTACCTGCCCGAGCAGCTGGGGGTGGATCAGCTGCGGGCGCTCGTCAGGGAGGCCATCGCCGCCAGCGGCGCCAGCTCGCCCCGCGACATGGGTCGCGTCATGAGCCAGCTCATGCCCCAGGTCAAGGGCCGTGCTGACGGCAAGCTCGTCAGCGGCCTGGTGAACGAGGAGCTGGCCAACGTCGCGCAGAGCGAGTAGCGTTCCACCATGCTGGCGCGACGCGGAAGCCAGATCATCGCCTTCACCAAGCGTGATGCGGTCCGCCTTGGCCTGATCTCCACGATGCTCGTGGCAGGTTTGACGTTCGTCCTCGCCTTCGAGGATCTCACCACCATCACCGCGCCCGTCGACGTGGTCGCGGTCTTCGGCTGGTTGCTGCTGTCCATCGTGGTGGTGACCACGCTGCTGGCGTGGCTATGGCGGTTCCGCTCGCGCCTGTGGCACCGCAATAACGCCATCCTGCTCGTGTCGCTGGCCCTGCTGACGGCGACGACGCTGTTCGTCATCACCTCCGACCGCAGCGTGGCCCCCTTCCTGGTGCCGACCGCCGCGGTGGGTCTGCTTCTGGCGGTCCTGTTGGATTCGGGCATCGCCAGCGTCGTCACGGCCATGGTGGCGGTCATGGCCGGCGTGGTGACCGGCTCGATGGACCTGGCGGCCTACACCTTCCTGGGCGGCATCGTTGGCACCATCGTCATCGGCCGGGGCGAGCGCCTCGGCCAGTTCGCGCAGGCGGGTGCCGCCATCGCCGTCACCAACGTGGCCGTGGTACTTGCCTTCACCATCATCGTCGGCACAGGTGACATGCAGATCACCCTGCAGCTGCTGGCAGCTGCGTTGGTGTCGGCCTTCGGCTCCTCGGTCGCCGCCGCCGGCACCTTCGCGCTGCTGGGCTCGGTCTTCGGCATCACCACCTCCTACCAGCTGCTCGAGCTGGCCAACCCCACCCAGCCCCTGTTGCGTCGGCTGCTGCTGGAGGCACCCGGCACCTACCACCACTCGCTGATGGTGGGCAACCTCGCCGAGCAGGCCGCCGAGGCCATCGGCGCGGATGCCCTGGTCACGCGCGTGGCCGCCTACTACCACGACGTGGGCAAGCTCTATGACCCGCTCGTGTTCATCGAGAACCAGGGTGGCGGCGAGAACCTCCACGACCAGCTGCCGCCGGAGGAATCGGCGGCCATGATCGTCGGCCACGTCGCGCGGGGCATCGACATCGCCTACCAGTACAAGCTGCCCAAGGCGCTCATCCCCTTCATCCCGCAGCATCACGGCACCGCCCTGATGGGCTACTTCTACGCCAAGGCGCGCCAGATCGCGTCCGAGGAGTCGGGGGCACCGGCCGGCTCGGCCGTCGCCCGGGAGGCCGCCGACAAGGTCGACCAGCGTCGCTTCCGCCACGCGGGGCCCAAGCCGCAGACGCGCGAGGCTGCCATCCTGATGCTGGCAGACAGCGTGGAGGCATCGGTGCGATCGCTCTCCAGCCACGACGAGCCGGCCATCCGGGCGATGGTCTCGAGCATGATCAGCGATCGCCTCATCGACGGGCAGTTCGACGAGTGTGACCTGACGCTGCGCGACCTCGACCGCATCCGTGAGTCCTTCATCGAGCAGCTGCTGGCGATGTACCACCGCCGCATCGCCTACCCCAGCAACAAGATCGTGGAGCTCGAATCACGCCGTATGGCCGAGCGGAAGGGTGCCTGAGCCGAGCGCGGCAGCGGCGGTGCAGGTGGAGCTGGCGGTTCGTCCGGGCGTGCCCCGGCTGCTGCCGGACGACGAGTGCCGGTTCGTGCTGGCGGCCGCGCTGGTCGCTGGGGGAGCACCGCCCGGCGCGCGGGTATCGCTGACGCTCAGCGACGATGCCGAGCTGGCCGGTCTGAACGAGGCCCACATGGGCAAGGCCGGGCCGACCGACGTGCTCTCGTTCCCGCTCCTGCCGCCGGCTGCCTTCCCCGAGCACAAGGGACAGGACCCTGCCACGCGTCGAGAGCCGGATGCGTTCCCGCTGCCGCCGGGCGAGGCGCCACACCTGGGTGACGTCATCATCTCCGTCGAGCGCGCCATCGAGCAGGCAGCATCGGGAGCCGGCGGCCAGTCCGGTGACATCAGCTGGGCGCCGGCCGACGAGCTGCGCCTGCTCATCACGCACGGTGGGCTGCACCTGTGCGGTTGGGACCACGCTGCTGCAGTGGAGGAGGCCGCGATGCGCGCGCTCGAGCGCGAGCTGCTGGGGATGGGGCCCGAGGCGTCAGGCTTCGAGTAGCGAGCCGGCGGCCATGAGCACCGTGGCCAGCACCGCCAGGCCGAGGAACAGCGGATGGCCCCAGCGCCCCAGGCTCCAGGCGGGGTCGCGCACCGCGCCGCCACGTCGGGCGTGCAGGTACATCGGGACCGTCACGAGGGCGATGACGATGGCGGTGAGCCCGGCCGCCAGCTGCAGCCAGTCGAGGAAGCCCATCGCACCCAGGTAGAGCAGCAGCAGCGACGGCAGCGTGGCCAGCAGCCAGCTGGGGCGGAACCCGATGCCGGTGCGCTCCCCTATGATGTCGGCCAGGGCCAGCGAGACCGCCCAGTACGAGGTCAGCAGGGCCGCGAACACGAAGGCCGCACCGAGTCCGCCGGCCCACGGTCCCAGCCGCTCGGCGATGCCGATGATGGCGACCTCGGTCACGGGTTGGCTGATGCCCAGGGCCACCATCGCGACGACCGCGATGAAGAGGCCGTTGAGGGCCAGGCCAGCGGCCACTGAGCGCGCTGCCGCTCGGCCATCGGGGGCGAGGCCCTTCACCACCTGCGGCACGGAGAAGAACGCGTAGTAGCCGTACATGACCATGCCGAACAGGGCCAGGGCGTCCGTCGGCGAGCCCTGCACGACGAGGGCCAGCTGGGGCCCCTCCTTCAGGGCGCCCACCCCCAGCGCCAGGACGCAGCCGATGAGCGCCAGCACGCCGACGGTCTCGAAGATGCCCACGGCCCGGAGGCCGAAGGCCACCACGCCCGCCGACAGCAGGTAGACCAGCAGCTGCGCCACGGCCGGTGGCAGGCCGGTGGCATCGCTGACGATCTCGGCCTCGGCCGCGACGTAGGCAGCCAGCACAGCCACGAAGGCGACCGTCAGCAGGGTGAAGACCAACCACAGCAGTGGGCGCCGCCCCGGACCATCAAGGACCCACAGTCGCATCAGCTCGATGATCTGCAGCGGCTGGCCGGTTCGCAGCAGCACCTCCACGAGCATGAGGTGGATGTACGTGGCAGCGGCGTAGGCTGCCACGAGTATCAGCAGCAGGCCGGGCAAACCGACGCGGTCGGCGAGGAAGGGCACGGCCATGATGCCGGCGCCCACGCCGGCACCGACCATCAGCGACGTGGCGCGCACGGGCGTCAGGGCTGCTGCTTCGAGCGAGGTGGTCGGGGCGTGCATCTTCAGAGCGTGCCGATCTCGATGCAGACCGGGCGGTCGTCGAGCATCGCTCCCGGGTCCGCAGCGCCGAACGAGCCGAGGAAGACGTCACTCTCGTAGGTCACGTGCAGGGAGCGCCGCAGCGTTCGCAGCTGCGGGTCGCGGTCGTCGAAGCCGACCATCAGGAAGGCCAGGCCCTGTCGCCGTGCGTGCGCGCGTGCCGCGCAGAGCAGGGCCTCGAGCACGTCCGGGTCGTCATCCGCCACACAGCGCAGCGAACCGAAGGCCGTCCTGACCGGCTCGCCGTTCCGGGGCAGCCGATCGCCGCCCATGATGGCCGCCAGCAGGTCATAGCCTGGGCGGAGGAGGCGAAGACGAGGCGCGTAGCCGGCCACGATCTCCTGCTTGTAGCTGGATTGGTCCCACGAGGCCAGCACGCCGGCGATGGCGCCGTCGCGTCGGACGATGTGGAGGTCTCCGAGGTGGAGACCGCGGTATCGCTGCCCGTCCGCCAGCTGCTCGCGCCCGATGACCGGGAAGAGCTGCCGGCTCGGCCCGTATCGCTGCAGGAACGCGACCAGCTCATCGAGGCCAGCGTCGCTGCAGCGCTGGACCGGCAGGAGCGCCCGAGCGCGACGCCCGCGATCGTGCAGCACGAATGCGAGGGATCGCAGGTGCGCCACGCGCTCGACCCGTGGTGCGCCGGGTGGGCGACGTCCGGCGATGGTGCCGCGGGCGATCGGATTGTCAGTGGCGATGACCCCGAAGCAGGGGAGGGCAGCGTCCCGCAGCTGCGCCATCTCCAGGACGGCGCGCTGCATCAGCCAGCGACCCTGGAAGCGCGGCGCGATGCGGATCTGGCCGAGATAGGCGATCCGCTCGGGCACGCCGTTGAGATACAGCAGGCGCTCTCCCCGGACCATCACTCCGGCGAGGGCCCCGTCCGGCTCGTGACGCGCGATGAGGACATCGCACGGGTCGCCCTGGATGGTGGTGCCCAGGAAGTAGTCCGGTTCGCGCTCGAAGCGGACGCTGACGGCACCCGGCATGACCAGGCTGCCCACGAGCGCTCGGAGCTCCGGTTCGTCGTCCGGCCCAGCCAGCCCGAAGCGGAACTCGGACCGGGTGCTCATCGCAGGCCCAGCAGGAGGCCCTGGCGCTTGAGCGATTCGCGCCGGAAGATGGGGTTGTAGATGGCGTAGAGGACGAAACGCGTCAGCGAGCGCATGTTCGTGGCCGGGTCGAAGGCGCGGCTGATGATGGAACGCGGGCTGTTCCAGCGACGGCGACACGCCCAGGCGACCTCGGTGAGCTGGTCGGCCGTCATGCGCGCTGGCTTGAAGGCCGCGCTGTTGAAGCGGTAATCGGGATGCAGCCACCAGCGGCCGTCGTAGAGCAGCCGACCCTGCGCCTGGAGACGCTCATACACGGGTGTTCCCGGGTAGGGCATGAGCACGTTCCAGGCCGCGAAGGTGAAGCGCTGCTCGATGGCCCACTCGCACTGCGCCAGTATCGTATCGGGCGTGTCGTAGTCGTATCCCAGCAGGAAGGCCGCCCACGTCTGGAGATGCCGGTCACGCAGGGTCCGTACCGCCGAGGCGTAGCGGTCGAAGCCGGCCAGGTTGGCGCCCTTGTGCATCTGCCGCAGGTTGGCGGGATCGAGCGACTCGAAGCCGATGACGTTGCCCAGGCAGCCGCTCTCGACCATCAGCTCCATCAGCTCCGGGTCCTGCACCTGGTCAACGCTGGCCTGCGAGACCCAGCGCACGTGCAGCGGGATGAGCGCGCGGAACAGCTCCTTCGCGGACCCGTGGTCGGCGATGAGGTTGTCGTCCACGAAGAAGAGGTCGCGGCGTGGCTGGGAGCGGATCTCCGCTACCACCTCGTCGATGGGCCGGACGTGGTGGCGGTGGTCGAAGTAGGCGCCCACGGCGCAGTACTCGCAGCGGAAGGGGCAGCCCCGCCCGAACTGCAGGAGCGAGACCGGCAGGTAGCCCTTGCCGTCATAGATGTCGCGGCGAGCCTGGCTACCCGGCTGCGGCCGGCCGATGGGCGCGTCGTAGCGGGGCTTCAGCCGACCCGCGTGCGCATCGGCCACCACCTCCGCCCAACGCGTCTCGGCGTCGCCGGTGTAGACGGCGTCGGCGTGCTCGGCCACCTCATCGGGCAGTGCCGTGGCGTGGATGCCACCCATGACGACGGGGACGTGGCGTGCGCGGTACTCGTCGGCGATCTCGTAGGCGCGGCGAGCGGTGAAGGCCTCGACGGTGATGGCAACCAGGTCGGTTGGCTCGTCGTAGTCGATGGCGTCGACGCGGTCGTCCCACAGGCGTACGTCGACGCCTGGGGGTGTCAGGCCGGCGATCACGCCCAGGTTGAGCGGCTCCATCCGCGCTTCGTCGACGAACGGTCCGTCCGGCTGTCTGCCCAGCGTTGGCTTGACGAGGGTGACGAGCACCGCACACCTCCACCGTCACGCTCCTCCTCGCGCGCTCGGCAGGCAAGTGCCGAAGGGCTCCCGCCGTGGGCGGGTCCGCCGAGGCGCGGTCAAGCCGGGCCGTTCAGCGGGCGGTCATGCCGGCCTGTTCAGCCTGCCCGCGTCTGGCCCAGGAGCTTCAGTCGCAGCCGGAACGTGGCGCCTGCGCCCGGCTGGCTCTCCACGCCGAGCTCGGCGTCCTGGCGCTCGGCGAGCTGCCTGGCGATGGCCAGGCCCAGTCCGGCGCCTTCACCCTGGCCTCGCGCCGTGGCGCTGCGCTCGAACGGTTCGAAGATGCGCTCGAGCTCATCGAGCCCGACACCGGGTCCGTCATCGGAGACGCTGAGGGTGGCGGTCCGCCCGCTGCGGTCCACTGCCAGCCCCACCTGCACCGTCCCGGCTGCGGGAGAGTGCCGCAGGGCGTTGTCGATGAGGATCAGCAAGAGTTGATCCAGGCGGTCGCGATCCGCCATTACGGAGGCCTCGGAGACCGGGCCCGACGTGGTCGTGGATAGCCTCCGGCCTCGCGCTTCGGCGATGGATCTCGACCGGCGCGTGATGTCCTCGAAGTAGGCACCCAGGGCCAGCGGCTGCAGGTCCATGGCGATGGCGCCGGTGTGGGCCGAGGCGAGGGCCATGAGGTCACCCACCAGGCGACCCATGCGGTCGGACTCACCCACGATGTCCTCCACCAAGGGCTGTCCCCCGGGCGCGACCAGTCGCTCCCGCTCGAGGATCTCGGCCGAGGCGCGGATGATGGCGACCGGCGTGCGCAGCTCGTGCGATGCCGCCGCCACGAAGCGGCGCTCGGTGTCGAACGCTTCGCGGATCGGAACCAGGGCGCGTCGGGTCACCAGCAGGGTCACCGACAGCGCGCCGGCCAGACCGATCAGGCCGATGAGCCCGATCGCCACCAGCAACCGCTGCTCCAACTGGCGTTGCAGCGAGAGGTCGTGGCCTGCCTGCAAGAAGAGCGTGGTCGTCCGGTCGTCATCGTCGTCATCGTCGTCGTCATCCTCGATGTCGAGCTCGTCGACCTCGGCACTGCGAAGCGGCTTGGTCAATAGGCGCAGGTGCGTCTCCCCATAGCGGCCAGAACGAAGGTCCTCGCCGCCGGTCGCGGCGGCCAGCGCTGCCAAGTCGGGCAGGCCAGGGACCAGGACGTCGGTGGTGTTGCCGTAGACGTTGCCCTCGGCATCGACGAGCATGACGAACGTGTCGGCCTGAGCAAGGGGGCCACCGTACTCATAGCGCTCGTCGTCTTCGAAGAGTTCGTGCAGCGCGAGAGGGTCGTCCGCAGCCGCGCTCAGCGCGCGGTCGACGGACTCGCGCGCGAGCGCCGTCGCCGTGGCGGCGGTGACGATGCCCACCATCAGGACGAGCGTGGCCACGGTCAGCATCGTCACGCTGGCCAGGCGAACACGGGTGCGCCACAGCAATGCCGCTGCTGGATCGCGAGGCGGTCGCAACCAGTTCACTCTTTGCGTGCGGTCCGTACCAGAGGGCTCACGCCGCGCCATCGACGCGCAGTGAGTAGCCCACGCCCCTGATCGTCCGCAAGACGCCTCGACGCCCCAGCGTCTCCAGCTTGCGCCGCAGATAGTGCACGTAGAGATCCACCACGTTGCTGTACACGTCAGGCTCCGCACCCCAGACGGCGTCGAGGATCTGCTGTCGCGTGACGACCTCCCCCTGATGGCGGACAAGGAAGGTGAGCAGGGCGAACTCACGCGCCGATAGCTCCTCGCTGCGGCCGTCGACCGAGACGCGGATGCGGGTGGGGTCGAGTACCAGGTCGCCGGCCGTGAGCGTCTCCGCCGTCCGTCGGGGGCTCCGGCGAGACAGCGCACGGATGCGTGCCAGCAGTTCGTTGAAGGCGAAGGGCTTGGTCAGGTAGTCGTCGGCGCCGCTGTCAAGTCCCTCGACTCGATGGTCGAGGCTCCCTAGCGCGGTCAGCATCAGTACCGGCGTGTCCACGCCTCGCGAGCGCAGCAGGTGCAGGACCTCGACGCCGTCGAGGTCGGGCAGCATGCGGTCCAGCAGGATGACGTCGTAGACCTGTTCGCCCGCCAGGGCCAGCGCGGCCACGCCATCGGCTGCCAGGTCCGTGGCATACCGCTCCGCGGTCAGCACACGTTCGATGGCTCGGGCGATCTTCTCTTCGTCCTCGACGACCAGCACTCGCACCCGTGCATCGTCGCCTGCACAGCCGTCCAGCGCAACGTCAAGGCGACATTCTTTGGAAACTCTCACACAGGAAACATGGCCACCCAAGCGGCGGGCCCGAGACTGTGAGACCTGACATCCGCATCGGAGAACCCATGATGCCCCAGCGTCTCGCTCTCGCCGCCGCCGGTCTCGCGGCCGCCGTGGTCCTCACCGTGGGGCTGGTGGCAGCCGGCTTCGCGCCTACGTCCTCTGGCCAGCCCGTGTCCGCTGGCCTCGATGAGGCCGCCGACGAGGCGCTTGTCGAACCCTCGCTCTGGCCCGAGATCGTCTATGTCAGGCCTGCCCCGACACCCGAGACGATCGTCCTCGAGAAGCGGGCGTCGACCGCCCAGTCCGGTTCCGCTGGCGCCGGCACCGGCTCGGTCAGCTCGTCACGCGGTGAGCGTGACGACGATGAGCGCGACGGCGATGAGCGCGACGACGATGACCGCTGGGAGCGACGCGAGCGCGAGGACGATGAGCGCGAGGACGACGATGACGATGAGCGTGAGCGCGATGAGCGTGAGCGCGACGACGACTGATGGCCGAGTCCGACAGGAGCGCTGGCTCCGAGCGACCGCGAGTGTCCATCCAACGTCCCAGCAGGAGTCGGCCATCGGCACAGCCGACGCGCTGGGCCGTCAGCGCCACGGCGTTGGCGGCGGTGACCGTCATCGGCGCCGGCCTCGTCCGCTTCCCGATGGCGGCCGACGAACCGCCGACCGCCGGACCGTCGACCAGTGCCACGACCGCAGGCCGGGACTCCAGCGCCACGCAGGAGCGTCCTGTCAAGTACGTGCGCCTCGAGCCCGGCCAGCGGGCACCCAAGGGCGCCAGGGTGATTCGCGAGGCAGCGCCGACGCCTCGCGTGGTGATCACTCGCGTGGCCCCACCGCCCCAGCAGACCAGCGTCCGCACCGTGACCCGCACGAGGCAATCCGGATGAACCTGACGATGACGCGCGACGCCGCGCCGGTTCGGCCATCGGTGGGCCTCCTGGAACGCTCGCTGCGCTTCGCGTCCATGGGCGGGTGTGTGTCGCTGCGCATCGCGACGCCGCCTGGCACCGAGATCGCTGCCGAATGTGACCTGGAGATGGTGGCCCGACGTATCGAGCGGTGGGCCGAGCGGATCACCCGCTTCGCCGAGGGCTCCGAGCTGGTCGCGCTCAACCGCGAGCGGGCACAGCCGTCGACCAGCGTGGGACCGTCGCTGGGGGCGCTGCTGGCACGATCGAGACAGCTGTCGGAAGCCACCGGGGGCCTCGTCGACGTGACGCTGCTCGATGCGAGGCTGACAGCCGAGCAGGGTGGTTCGACGCAGCTCACCGACACCGACTGGCGCCTCCTGCCGAGTGGGCGGCGGTGGCGCGTGCTGCGGCAGAGCGCGCTCGCCTTCGACCTCGACGGCGTCGGCAAGGGCTGGATCGCCGACCGCGCCCTTGGGCTGCTGCGGCGCTATCCGTGTGCCATGGTCGACGCCGACGGCGATGTCGCCTTCCGCGCGGAGGGCGGGTGCGACTGGGGTATCGCCATCGCCGACCCGCGGATGGGTGATGGCGACCTGGGGGTCCTGGCACCCCCACCCGGTCGCGGCGGGGCGACGTTCGGCATCGCCACCTCCGGCACCTCCGTGCACCGCTGGCAGGTGGGGACCGGTTGGGCCCACCATCTCATCGACCCCAGGAGCGGCCGGCCGTCCGACAGCGATGTGGTGCAGGCAACCGTGGTGGCCGATGGCGCTCTCATGGCTGAGGCGTTGGCCAAGTCCGTGGTCATCGCCGGTGCCGATGCGGGCCTGCGCCTCCTCGCCAGGGCCCGCGCCCAGGCGGCCGTCGTGCTGCTATCCAGCGGCGACGTGATCGCCCCGGCGGGCGCGGAAGCGTGGCTGGCCTGATGTACGTCGGCCTCGATCCCCGGACCCGCCTCCTGCGGTGGTCGCTGTTCCTGGGCGCCGTCGCGATCGTCATCGCCGGCACCGGCGGTGCAGCCGTCGACGCGGTGAGTGGCTGGTTGCGTGACGAGTACGAGCGGTTGCCGTGGTATGTGACGCGCATCACGGCGCTGCTGGCCTACCTGGCGCTGACTGGCTCGGTCGTCTACGGGTTGCTGCTGTCGACCAGGATCCTCGATCGCATCGCACACCGTGCCATCTCGTTCACGCTGCACCAGGACCTGTCGTCGCTCGGGCTGGCGCTGGCACTGGTGCACGCGGCGGTGCTCATGCTCGATCGCAGTGTGCCCTACAGCCCGCTCGAGGTGATCGTTCCATTCAGCGGCCCATATCGGCCGATCTGGGTGGGCGTCGGCCAGATCACCCTGGGACTGACCCTGGTGGTGCTCCTCAGCTTCTACGTGCGCAAGCGCATCGGCCAGCTGATCTGGCGCCGGCTCCACTATCTCTCCTTTGTGGCCTTCTTCGGTGCCACCGCTCACGGCCTGATGGCAGGCTCCGATACCGGCGCCGTCTGGGTCATCCTGGGCTACCTGGCCATGACCACGCTGGTGGTCTTCCTATTCGTCTACCGCATCGTCCTCTCGCTTGCGCAGCGGCGCGGATCGAGCGTCGCCGTCAGCGCCGGCACGACAGCGCTGGAGCCGCACGCCACCACTCGCTGACCGCCTGCGTATACCATCGCCCTCACGGCCGCGCCCGCCCAGCCTCGGGTGGCGGTCCGTCGGCATGCCCGGATGACGCGAAAGGACAGCGTGAAGAAGATCGTCGTCGGCCTGGGGAACCCGGGGGCACGCTACGAGCGGAGCCGCCACAACATCGGCTGGATGGTGCTGGACCGCCTCGCCGACCGCACCGGCACGTCCGGTCGCGCCCGGGCCAAGGACGCTGCAGCCACCGTGCGCGGTCGCCTCGATGACGATGAGCTCATCCTGGTCAAGCCGATGACCTTCATGAATGCCTCAGGTGAGGCCGTGCGCAAGGTGCTGGCGCGAGAGCGGACGCCGCTATCCGATGTCCTCGTCGTCGTCGATGACATGGCCCTGCCCTTCGGGCGCCTGCGCATGAAGGCTCGTGGCAGCGCGGGCGGCCACAATGGGCTGCGCTCGATCATCGGCGAGATGGGCACCGAATCGTTCGCGCGGTTGCGCGTTGGTATCGGTGCGCCGCAGGGAGCCGCCGTCGCGCACGTGCTGGGCGACTTCGAGCACGCGGAGCAGCGGCACCTCGACCTGATCCTGGACGCGGCTGCCGATGCCGTCGAGGTGTGGGCGAGGCAAGGGCCCGATGCGGCCGCCAACCGCTGGAACGGATGGCAGCCAGAGCTGATCACCGAGGCGGGCCCGGCCGGCGTGAACGCAGTCGGCACCTCCAGGCCGGCGAGCGCACCGTCCGATCCGTCGAGTGCACCTCCGGCGCCCGGCGCGCCGCCGGCGCCTGACGCGCAGCCGGCGCCCGACGCGCAGGGGGTCGTCCGCAGCAAGACCGGCTGGCGCAAGCTGCTTCCCGACATCCTGACCGGCCGCGCCAGGGACGAGACTCGGTGACGGACGCCTTCGGGCGCAGCCGCTCGCGCCGTCGGCAGGAAGCAGCCTCGATGCCGGCGACGCCGCGCCACCGCCATCCGGATCTGTCGCCGCTGCCGGGCCTGCTGGCGCGGACCGGAGAGCTCCAGGCGCTGGTGGATCGATACCGCCAGTCAGCGGGCGGGCGTGCCGGACGGGATCTGCGCCACGTGACGTACGCGGCCATGCCCCACGGCGCCAAGACCTATCTCGCCGCGGCCCTGACCGAGGCGTCCGGTGAGCGCCTCGTGTGGATCGCCCGCGATGCCGAGATCGCCGATCGCGTAGCCGAGGAGCTGGTGGCCTGGCTGGGCGATGCCGAGCACGTGGTGACACTCGAGCCGCGCACAGCACTGGCGTACGAGCGTTCGGAGCTGGTGCGCGACGAGTCGGCCGCGCGGGTCGCCGCGCTGGCCGCGTGGCGCCGGGAGGGCACCCGCGCCGGCATCCTGGTGACCAGCGTGCAGGCGCTGTTCCAGCGCACGCTCGGCCCGGACGACATCCCGACCACACCGCTGACGCTGCGCGGCGGCCTCCGCCTCGGCCCGGACCGCGTCGTGCGTGCGCTCGTCGAGCTGGGCTATGAGCATGTACCGGAGGTCGGCGGTCGCGGCGAGTTCGCCCGCCGCGGCGGCATCGTCGACATCTACCCCGCCGGGCAGCCCATGCCCGTGCGCGCCGAGTGGTTCGGCGACGAGATCGATTCGCTGCGCGCGTTCGACCCGGCCGACCAGCGCGGCCGAGGGCCGGTCGAGGGGGCTGCGCTCCTGCCGGCCTCCGAGTTCCTCCTCGCGACCGACGCTCGGGAGATGCTCGCGGCGCGCATGGGCCGCTCGGTCCCGCGCCTGCCGGAGGGGCTGCAGGCGGACCTCGAACGCTTCGCCAACGGCGTCCTGGGTGACGCTGCCGAGCTGTGGGGCGGCTACCTCGCGCCGCACACCGCCATCGACCACCTTGGCCCCGCCATCTGGCTCATCGACGAGCCCGAGGAGGTGACCGCAGAGGCCGAGTTCCTGCAGTCGCAGGCAGACGACCGCCGCGCTGAGCTGGAGCGGTCCGGCGACCTCCCGGCGCGCTGGGCGGCAGCCTACCCGACGGCCCGCGAGTGGAAGTCGGCACTGCACCAAGCCTCGACGCTCGAGCTGACCTGGCAACCGGAGGTGCCCGACGCGCCGCCGGGCGGGAACCCCTTCGGCTGGCACGAGCCGGTGCTACCCCCTGCCGCCATCGGCGCTCTGGCCACGACGGTGCAGCGCTGGCGCCGTGAGGGCGCACGCGTGCTGCTCGCATCCGACCAGTCCGCAAGGCTGGCGGAGATCCTCGAAGACGCCGGCACGGGGGCACCACCGCTGCACGCGCTCCGCGAGCCGGTACCCGCCGGCGGACTCGCGCTCATCGAACGCAGCCTCAACGGCGGCTTCGCCGGCGGTCCCGATGGGCTCGTTCTGGTCACCGACCGCGAGCTCTTCGGCAGCGTCCGTGTGCGCCGCCCCAAGGCCATGCGCCGGGTCGTGCCGCGCGACCTGCTCGAGCGCCTGGAGCCGGGCGACATCGTCGTGCACGTGGATCACGGCGTCGCTCGCTACGCGGGACTGGTCCGACGACCTGCCGCCGGCAAGGGGTCCGAGGAGCGCGATTTCCTGGAGCTGCACTTCGCCGAGAGGGGCCGGATGTGGGTGCCGGTCGAGCAGATCGAGCGCGTGTCCCGCTATGCCGGCGGCGACGACCCGCAGCTCAGCAAGCTCGGCGGCAGCGAGTGGCAGCGTGCCCGCACGCGCGTCAAGAATGCCGTCGGGGATCTCGCCCGCGACCTGCTGCGTCTGTACGCCGATCGCGCCAAGGCCCGGGGCCGCCCCTTCGGTGAGGACACCCCCTGGCAGTCCGAGATGGAGGCCGCCTTCCCCAACGAGGAGACGCCCGACCAGCTGCGTGCCGCCGTCGAGGTCAAGGCTGACCTCGAGCGCGTCACACCCATGGACCGGCTGGTGGTGGGAGACGTGGGCTACG
>DATHSE010000306.1:0-4847 GCA_035464455.1 Anaerolineae bacterium
GGGTCCGAGGGTGGTGCCTGCTCCGTCGATGTCACTCATGGGCTGTCATCGAGCTCGAGCCGAGTCGGTCGGGACGACCCGAGCTAGGCGTCGTCGCGCTTGGGTTCGGCGTCGCTGGTGGGGGCCTGGCTCATCGTGTTCGGCTTGGCCTCACCCAGCAGCGTGTTCGGCCTGGGCGTCTCGTGGTCCCTCGGCTCCGGGTCGATCGACGCAGCCTCGCCGATGTCCGAGGAGGCGCGGCGGAACTCACGGATGGTCTTGCCCACGGCGTTGCCCATCTCTGGCAGGCGGCGCGGTCCCACCACCAGCAGGGCGATGATCAGAACGATGATGAGCTCGAGGGGCCCTACGTTGAAGGGCATGCGATCCTCCGACGACGTGGATCCGATGGCAGCATCCTAGCACCCCGGTCGGGGCATCCCGGTCGGGCATCCCGGTCGGCCTACGATCCTGGGGGTGGGGGCGGCGCGCCGTCGGCGGCGGCGTCCGCCGGCTGCTCCGTCTCGTCGGCCGACGCAGGCTCTGCCGCCGCGGGGTCCCCGGCCGCGGCGAGGTCCGGGCTATCGGGCAGCTCGGCGGGCGGGATGAACCAGGAGGGCGTGGACGCGCCGTCGATGCCGCCATCGCTGGTGACCGGGCGGTCCTCGACCATGGTGGTGCGGCCGAGGTCGTCGAACTCGAGCGTCATCACGCGCAGGTCGATGTTCAGCCCGTCCCGATGGAGATAGACGATCTGGTCTCCGGCGGGTGAGAACACGGGGGCGAAGCTGTTGCCGTCGGTGGTGAGCTCCACGCGCACGTCGCCGCGGCGGGCGTTGAGCAGGACGATGTCACGGCCTCGTCCGTCGGTCGCCTCGACCGCCAGCATCTCGCCGTCCGGCGACCACGACGGGTGCGCGTAGCCGGGCTTCAGGTACCTGACCTTGCCAACCGCGCAGTTGGACTTGGTCTGGCAGGTGTAGATGGCGATCTTGGGCTGGCCGTCGGAGCCGCCGATGCCGTTGAAGGTGAATGCGATCTTGGTGCCATCGGGGCTGAAGGCGGGGTCGTTGTGGCCGAGCTTGGGCTCTGCCGGCGTTGCCACCTTGCGCAGCTGGCCGGTCCGGCTGTTGACGATGTGGAGGGTGGCCTCCTCGGCGCTGCCGTCCGGCCCGTCGCTGACCACCACGACATCCTTGCCACTCGGGCTCACCGACGGCTGGCGCACGAGGCTGAACCAGAGTCCCCGGCTGTCCTTGATGAGGGCGTCGTAGACCTTCTTGCGGTTGGAGCCATCGGGCTTCATGCGCATCAGGTCCGTGGGGTAGAGGGTGTACTTGCCACCCGGCCGCGTCTTGTTGGTGGTGCGCTTGGTGGTGCGGATGAAGTAGATGCTCTTGCCGTCGGGCGACCAGGTCGCATCGACGTCCGCCCGCACCGAGTCATTGGCCGTCAGCCGCTCGAGCGAGGTCCCCGAGGCCGCCCAGATGTCGCCCGATCGAGTGAAGAGGATGGTGCCCCTGACATCAGCGCGCTCGCTGCTGGGCGGCTCGACGATGGGCGGCGCGGTCACCAGCGGCGCCGGCTCGGAAAGCTGCCCTTCACCGTCGGGCGGCTGCGTCGCGCCCGGGTCGTCACTGGCGGCGGCCGCCTGTGCCGTCTCGGCGGTCGCATCGCCGATGGTGGCATCGAGGAAGCCCATCGCCCAGAGGCTGGCGCCGCCCACCAGGATGAGGCCGATGAAGGCCAGCATCGGTGCCAGCAAGGGCGAGCTGCGGCGGGTACGGCGCGGCGGGATGGGCTCCTGGCCGGGCAGGTACGGCGGCCGCACGCCCTGCGGACCGCGGTAGCTGGGGGTCACCGGCGCCGGTGATGGGAAGCCGCGGTCGGGATAGGGCGGTTCGGGCGGATAGGGTCGGCCGCTGCCGGGGGGAGGCTGCGTCATCGGCTCACTGCTCCCTGCGAACGCATCGCGCGCAGCCAGCCTGCCGGGGCGATGTCCCTGATCTCCAGCTGGAGCGTCTCCAGTCCGGCGAATGTACGGCTGGCGAGTCGTGCGACGACATCGATCTCAAGACCCTCCGTCAGCTGCCCGGCGAGGTCTGCGCGGCCGAAGCAGATGCCATCGACCACCTCACGTCCCCGGCGTAGCGTGAGTTGCGTATGCCCGCCGTTGGCGGCACGGACCCGATCCACGGCGAGGCCCGCGATGCCGACGAGCGGAGGCTCGTCGCCGGCGCCTTCCAGCGGCGCCAGCTCGTGCAAGAGTACGTAATCCGCGGCATCTGCGCTCTGCACGAGGTCAAGGCTCAGGCTGGGCCGTTCGTCCGCCGGCGGCTGCAGCTGCACGAACGCCTCCAGGCGGGCGCGCAGCTCGTCCACCCGGGTGGCCTCGATGTGACAGCCTGCGGCAGCCGGATGTCCGCCGAAGCGATCGAAGAGGTCGCTGCAAGTGGCGAAGGCCGCAGCCAGGTCCACGCCGCCGGCACTGCGAGCCGAGCCGCGCCAGGGCTCCGCCGTGCTCGACAGCACCAGCGCCGGGCGGCCATGCTCCTCGGCCAGCCGGCCCGCGACGAGACCGATGATGCCCACCGGCCAGTCACCGCTGAGCACGACGAACGAGCCGCCGGGCCGGGCGGCGAGGGCTGCTCGTGCCTCGGCCATGGCGACCGTGGTCAGCTCCCGGCGTTGCCGGTTGGCGCTCTCCAGCTGGGCCGCGAGGCTTGCGGCCGATCCGGCGTCGACCGCCAGCAGCAGCTCGGCCGCCACGCGCGGATCGCCGATCCGACCCATGGCGTTGAGGCGAGGTGCGAGGCCGAAGGAGATGTCGTCGGTCGAGACGCCTTCGCGCTCGACCCGCGCCGAGGCCATCAGCGCCGCGAGGCCGGGACGGGGCGACGATGCGAGGCGAGCCAGTCCGAGTCGCACGATGGAGCGGTTCTCGCCCACGATGGGTACGACGTCGGCGATGGAGCCGATGGCGGCCAGGTCCGCCAGGCCCAGGGCCACCTCGCGTCCACCCTCGCGGCCCTCGAGCAGGAGCTGCGCGACCTTGAAGGCGATGCCGGCCCCGGAGAGCCGGCGGTCGGGATAGCGGCTGTCGGGCCGCTGAGCGTTCACCAGCGCCACCGCGGCCGGGCGTTCGGGACCCAGGACGTGATGGTCGGTGATGATGACGTCGATGCCGCTGGCGCGGGCGGCGGCCACCTCGGCCACGCTGCCGGAGCCGGTGTCGGCGGTCATGATCAGCCCGTGCCCGGCCGACCGCGCGTGCTCGACGGCGCGCATCGAGAGCCCATGACCCTCGCTGCTGCGGTCGGGCACGTACGGCTCCACGCGGAGGCCCAGCACGCGAAGTGCCTCGCTGAGGATGGCCAGCCCGGTCAGGCCGTCGGCATCGAAGTCGCCCAGCACCAGCACCGACTCCCCTGCCCTGCGGGCAGCCTCGATACGATCACGCACGGCAGCCGCGTCGGGCAGGAGCGCGGGGTCGTGCAGGCCGGCTTCGGGCGCGTCGAAGCGCGAGGCCAGCTCCGTGGGGTCGACCGGCCCGCGGCGCGACAGCACGCGCAGGGCTCTCGCGGACAGCCCGCGTCGCCTCGCGTCGGCGATGGTGGCCTCCGAGATGGGGTGCGCTGCCGGGACGATCCAGTGGTAGTGGGGCGTCAGCTCCGACATGGGACCAGTCTGGGCGTCGGGCTTCACCCCGGCTTATGCCGTGCTGGTCTTGGCCTTGGCCTTCGTGTCGAGCGGCTGGCTGGCCTTGCGGCGGTCGGCCAGCAGGTGCCAGTCGAGGAACAGCGGGGTGGCCACGAAGAGTGAGGAGTAGGTGCCCGCGACCACGCCCATGAGCAGGGCGAGGGTGAAGGGACGGATGGCCTCGCCGCCGAAGAGCAGCAGCGCCAGGAGGGTCAGCACGAGCGTCAGCGAGGTGGTGATGCTGCGACCGAGCGTCTGGACGAGGCTCTGGTTGGTGATCAGCTCGAGCGGCTCGCCCAGGTAGCGCTGGCGGTTCTCACGGATGCGGTCGAACACCACGATGGTGTCATGCACGGAGTAGCCGATGACGGTCAGCATGGCCGTGACGAAGAGGGCGTCGATCTGCAGTCCGATGAAGGTGCCCAGCACCGCGAAGACGCCGACCACGACGATGACGTCGTGCAGCAGGGCCACGACGGTGCTGGCGCCCATGCGGAAGTCGCGGAAGCGGTAGCTCACCCAGATCATGATGGCGGCGGCCGCCATGAGGATGAGCAGGAAGGTCTGCTGGACCAGCTCGGCGCTCACGACCGGGCCGACCGAGTTTTCCTGTCGCACCTCGTCGATGCGACCGAAGGCCTCCTGCAGTGCCGTCGCCAGCTCACCGAACTGGCCCTCGGTGGTGACGCCCACTGTGGGCGGTCCGTCCACCTCGGCGGCCACGGGCGCGACCGACGCCTCGGGCTCGGCCGATGGCTCCGGCTCGGGCGACGAGTCGATCGCGGGCGATGCCGCTGCCTCGGCGCTGGCGGCCGGTGCGGCGCTGATGGCCGGTTCGGCACTGGCATCGGGTGCGGCAGAGGCCAGCTCGGCGGCCACGGCGGCGGCGGCCGAACCCTCGCTGATCTGCGGCGCCTGCAGGGTCAGGGCCTCGGTGCGGATGAGCACGTAGTCACGCTCGTCGGATGAGGTGATGGCGACTTCGGAGCCGGGCAATCCCTGCTCCTCGAGCACGGCGCGCACGGCCACCGGGTCGGGCGTGCCATCCTCGAAGTGGACCTCCCAGACGGTCCCGCCGGTGTAGGCGATGGAGAACTGCAGGCCCACGTTGCCGTTGGGGATGAGCGTGGCCAGGATGAAGAGCAGCCCGGTCACCACGGCCACGAGGC
>DATHSE010000307.1:0-12899 GCA_035464455.1 Anaerolineae bacterium
GTCGACGACGCCATCACCATCGAGGGCGGCACCGACGTCCGGCAGGCCAAGCAGGTCCTGCGCAACCCTCGCTTCCTGGCGCTCTTCGGCTCCCAGATCCTCACCCAGGTCGGCGGCAACATGGTGCTGTTCGGCCTTACCGTCACGGTCTTCGGGCTGACCGGCTCGAACACTTCGGTCAGCCTGCTACTGCTCACGTTCCTCGTTCCGGCGGTCGTCTTCGGCGCCATCGCGGGCGTCTTCGTGGACATGTTCGACCGGCGGCTCATCCTCGTCGCCACCAACTTCGCCCGCGGTGGGCTGTACCTGCTGCTGATCTTCCTGCCCGACCAGCTCATCCTCATCTACGTGGTCACCGCCATCGTGGCTACGCTCACCACCTTCTTCGGGCCGGCAGAGGCGGCCATGATCCCGCTGGTCGTCAAGCGCGACCAGCTGCTCGCGGCCAACAGCCTGTTCATCCTGATGTTGCAGGCCTCGTTCGTGCTCGGCTTCGCCCTGCTGGGCCCGCTGGCGCTCACGGTCCTGGGTATCGAGCTGCTCATCGTCATCGTGGCGGCCGCCTACGGGGTAGGCGGCCTGCTGTGCTGGGCGCTGCCCTCGGCACCTGCCAGCCAGGCCGGCATGGCGTCGCTGGCGTCGGCGCGCAGCGCCGTCTCGGCCACCTACCAGCAGCTGCGCGAAGGCCTCACCTACATCCACGATCACCGCAACATCCTGTGGTCACTGATCTACCTGGCCATCACCGCCTCGCTCATCGGCGTGCTCGGCTCGCTGGGGCCGGCCTTCGCCAAGGACGTGCTGGGGCTGGAGGAGGGTGACCTGGTGGTCATCCTGGCGCCGCTGGGCGCCGGACTCATCAGCGGAATCGTCGTGCTCAACCTCATCGGCAAGTACCTGCCCCGACGTCACCTCATCGAAGGCGGCATGCTGGCCCTGGCTGGCTCGCTCATCGTGCTGGGGCTGGTCCAGAACCTGCCCATCCTGCGCAACGGCGATGACATCAGCGCGCTCATCGCGGTCGTCGTGGTGGTGGCCTTCACGGCCGGTGTCTGCTACGCCTTCGTAGCGGTGCCGGCGCAGACCTCGCTGCAGGAGGAGCTGCCCTCGGACGTTCGCGGCCGCGTCTTCGGGGTGCTCAACATGCTGGTCAGCCTGGCCTCCTTCGTGCCCATCATCGTGGCCGGGCCGCTCGCCGACGTCATCAGTGCCGCCGCCACCATCGTGATCTCGGCGGTCATCGTGGGCGCGATCGGTGTGGCCTCCATCCTCTTCGCCCGCCCCACCATCACCGGCTCCGCGAGGCCGGTCAACGTCGAGCCCATGGACCCCATGACCATCACCACCGCCTCATCCACCTTGAACCGGCCATTCCGGCTGCGCTACGTCGCCGAGGACGTGGAGGGCACACGGCCGATCCAGATCATCGCCAGCCCGGTCGTACCGGGCAGGGCCGGCCCCGCCATCGAGCGCCCGCTCGAGCCACCCCGTGGCTGAGCATGAGCGGGTGGTGGTGATCTTCACCGGCGGCACCATCGCCATGCTGCCGGACCCGCTGACCGGGGCGGCCATGCCTGCCCTCGACGGCGCGGGCATCGTCGCGCGCGTGCCCGGCCTCGCCGCCATCGCCGAGCTCGAGACGATCGACTGGGGCATCGTGCCGGCCTCGCACCTGCGGTTCGGCCAGATCCTGGAGCTGGCTGAGCTCATCGGCCACGCCGTCGATCGCCCTGGGGTCCAAGGCGTGGTGGTGGTGCAGGGTACCGATGTGCTCGAGGAGACGGCCTTCGCCTGGGACCTGCTGCACGCGCGGGAGAAGCCCGTGGTGGTGGTTGGCGCCATGCGGAACGCCGCTGAGCCCGGCTTCGACGGACCGCGCAACCTCGCCGATGCCGTGCGCGTCGCGAGCGACCCCAGGTTCGTCGGCGAGGGCGTGCTGGTCGTGATGGGGGGCTCGATCCTGCCTGCGGACGATGTCACCAAGTCCCACAGCCAGGCGCTCGACAGCTTCGCGGCGCCCAACCATGGCCGACTCGGCCGGGTCGACGGCGGAGACGTCGTGCTGGAGCGTCGACGGCCGCCGCGACGCAGGCTGCAGCCGGCACCACAGGCCGCCGCGGAGCCCGTGGCGCTGCTGACGGCCGTGGTCTCGACCGACGGCGACCTGCTGCGGGCCGCGGTGGGCCAGGGGGCCAAGGGTGTCGTGGTCGCGGCCACGGGCGCGGGCAACACCGACCCCGACCTGCTGGCAGCGGCGGTGGACGCGATGGCCGAAGGCGTGCCGGTCGTGCTCACGACTCGCTGCGCCTCGGGTGCGGTCGGACCCCACTACGGGTTCCCCGGCGGCGGTCGCAGCTGGCAGGATGCCGGTGCCATCCTGGCCGGCACGCTGAGTGGACCCAAGGCCCGCATCGCCCTTGCCCTGGGCCTCGGCGCCGGGCTCGATGGCGACGGCTTGAGCCGGCTCTTCGCTGTGCGGAGCGATGCCTGACACCACTGCCGACCGCCTGATCATCGGTCGCCTCGCTACCCTTCGTGGCGCCGCCGGTCCCGGCTGGGTGGAGGCGCTGGCCATCGCCGGGGGGCGCGTCATCGCGGCCGGTGGCCGCTCGCAGGTCGAGGTGCTGGCGGGACCACGGACGGTGACCTGGCGGCTGCCGACCGAGCTCGCCGTGACACCCTCGTTCACCGATGCCCACATCCACCTCGCCTCCGCCGCGCTGGCCGCCGAGCAGCCTGACCTCAGCGGGCTCGACCGGTCTGGCGTGCAGCGCGCGATCGCAGCTGCACACGAGGCACGCCTCGCGGCCGGCGATGCCGACGGCTGGCTACTGGGCCACGGCTGGACCTTCCCGTCGCTGGCAGGACATCCGGAGGCGGGCTGGCTCGACGAGGCGGCACCAGGCCGCCCGGTGGCGCTGTGGGCACACGACCACCATTCGCGCTGGCTGAGCGCCCGGGCCATCCAGCTGGCCGGCCTCGCCGCCATGGACGACCCACCCTCCGGACGCATCGAGCGCGACGCCGACGGGCGACCCACCGGTGTCATGTACGAGGCCGCTGCGGGCCTGGTCGACACGGTCATCCCGCCAGCCGGCGCAGCCGACGTCGATTGGGCCATCGGCGCCTACGCTCGAACGCTCGCCGAGCTGGGCGTGACGTCCGCACATGACCCCGGGGCGGTGGCGCCCGACCCCGCGCTGCAGGGCGGACCGGTGCACTACCGCGCCATGGCAGCCGCGGGGCGGTTGCCGCTGCGGGTCATGGCCAGCGTGCGCGAGGAGCAGCTGCAGCGCGCCATCGAGATCGGCTTCCGCAGCGGTCGGGGGGTGGAGGACGACGAGCTCGGACGCTACCGCGACGGCTGGCTGAAGCTGTTCGCCGACGGATCGCTCGGGAGCCGGACCGCCGCGCTGCTCGCCCCCTACGAGCCCGGCGATCCGGCCGGCCCACCCCCGGGCGGCCGCAACGGGATGGCGCTGCGGACCTTCGAGCAACTGGTAGAAGTGGCCGGACTCGCCGCGGCAGCCGGTATCGCCAGCCAGATCCACGCCATCGGTGATGCCGCCGTACGCACGGCCCTGGACGTCATCGAGCGCCTGCCCAGGGTGCCGGGCGCGATGCACCGCGTCGAGCACGCCCAATTGGTCGATCGCGCCGACCTCGCCCGCTTCGGGGCGCTGGGCGTGCCCGCGTCGCTGCAGCCGAGCCATCTGCTCAGCGACGCGGTCGCGATGCGCGGCTCGTGGGGAGACCGCGCCGCGACCGCCTTCCCGTTGGCAGACCTCGATCGGCTGGATGTGCTGATGCCCTTCGGCACCGACGCACCCGTCGAGTCGGCCGACCCGTGGCCCGGTATCGCGGCGGCCGTCTGCCGGCGCGGGGCCGGATGTAGCGAGGCGGATGCGTTCCATCCCGAGCAGGCCATCAGCCTGGTGCGTGCGCTTCGAGGCGCCTGCCTGGACGGTCCACGCTCGGGCGGCATCCATGACCAAGGTCACCTCGACGTCGGCGCCCACGCCGACCTCATCGTGGTACCGGCGGCCATCTTCGAGGAGCCCGGCGATCCCGACGTGCTGGCCTCCACCCGCCCGCTGCTGACCATGCTGGACGGCGAGGCGGTCTTCCAGGCGCCCGACTTCGAGTGGTAGCGCAGCGCTAGCTCGCTGCCCACCCCCGGGTGCGCTCGACGGCCCGCTGCCAGCGCTCGACGAGCCGATCGCGCTCGGACTGCTCCATCTGCGGCTCGAAACGCCGGTCCAGCTGCCAAACGGCCGCGATCTCGTCGGTCGAGGACCACAGGCCGATGCCGAGCCCGGCAAGGAAGGCGGCACCGAGGGCCGTGGTCTCGGTCACGCGCGGGCGCTCGACCGGCACGCGCAGGATGTCAGCCTGGAACTGCAGCAGCGCGTCGTTCACGGCCGCACCACCATCGACGCGCAGGGCACCCAAGGCACCGCCCGCGTCCAGCGCCATGGCTTCCAGCACATCGGCCACCTGGTAGGCCATGGCGTCCACGGTGGCCAGCGCGATGTCCGCCACGCTCGATCCCAGTGTCAAACCCAGGATGGCGCCGCGCGCCTCGGGGTCCCAGTGCGGCGCTCCGAGACCGACGAAGGCCGGCACGACCACCACGCCCGAGCTGCGGTCGCCATCAGCGGCGAGACGTGCCACATCGGCACTGCGCTCGATGGCGCGGAGGCCGTCGCGCAGCCACTGCACGGCGGCGCCGGCGATGAAGACGGCGCCCTCGAGCGCATAGACCATCTCGCCTGACTCGCCCAGCTGCCACAGGACGGTCGAGAGCAAGCCGTGCTCCGACGGCGTCGCTGCCGTGCCGGTGTTCAGCAGGGCGAAGGCGCCGGTGCCGTAGGTGTTCTTGGCCATGCCGGGGGATAGGCAGGCCTGTCCGAAGGTGGCGGCCATCTGGTCACCGCCGATGCCGGCGATGGGCAGCGATACGCCCAGGACGCCGGGGTCCGTCTCGGCCAGGAGGGCGGAGGAGGGGCGCACCTGCGGCAGCATCGCCATGGGCACTCCCACCACCTCACACAACCAGGCATCCCAGCGCCGCTCGTGGATGTCGAAGAGCAGCGTGCGGCTGGCGTTGGAAACGTCGGTGATGTGGCTCCGGCCGCCAGTCAGGCGCCAGGTGAGGAAGCTGTCGACGGTGCCGAAGCACAGCTCGCCGGCCTCGGCGCGTGCGCGCAGCCCCGGCTCTGAATCGAGGATATGCGCGATCTTGGGGCCACTGAAGTAGGCATCCAGCGGCAGGCCGGTGAGGGCCCGGACGCGCGACGCATGACCGGCGTCCCGCAGCGCCGCACATCGGTCGGCGGTGACGCGGCTCTGCCAGACGATGGCCGGTGCGACCGGCCTGCCGCTGGCGCGGTCCCACACGATGGTCGTCTCGCGCTGGTTGGCGATACCCACCGCGGCGATGCCGGCGGCACCTCCGGGGATGGCCTGGAGTACCTCGCGCGCCACGCCCAGCTGGCTCTCCCAGATGTCCTCGGCATCGTGCGTGACGTGACCCGGCGAGGGGTAGCCCTGCGGGTACTCACGCTGGGCCAGCGCGACCATCCCGCCCTCGCGGTCGATGATGGCGGCCCGCGATGAGGTGGTGCCCTGGTCCAGAGCCAGGACATAGTCAGCGCGCATGTTCAGCCTCCAGTCGTCAGTCACCACCTGGGCGGTGGCTCGCTAGCCGGTCGGACGCAGGTCGCTAGCCGGTCGGAACGTCGTACTCGCGGTGCGCCGATGCCAGGAACGCCTCTACCTCTGCCGCCCGCCGCCCGGCGTCCCAGCCCAGCAGACCGGCCATGATCTCTGCCGCCCGCGGCGCCACGCCGGCCGCCCGGTCACGGCGCGCCATCGACAGGCGCATGCGTCGTGACAGCACGTCGTCAAGGCTGAGCGCCAGCTCCTCGGTCACGGCCCATGCCACCTCAGCCTCCAGCTCGAGCGTGTCGGGCGCCAGCGGCCGCAGCAGGTCGCGCTCCTCGCCCAGGCGGACGACGTCGCGCGCCTGGGTCCCGTGGCGGCCGACCAGGGCATGGGCACGCTCGCCGTCAAGCCCATCGACGGTCGCGAGCCGCGCGACCAGGGCGTCGAGCTCGTCACGCGGCGCGGCGCCCAGCAGCTCCAGGTCGGCGGTGCGGCTCGGCGGCGCAGCCGCGCCCTGAGCTTCCAGTGCCACGTCGACAGCATCGCGGGCCATCAGCCGGTAGGTCGTGTACTTGCCACCCGACACCCGGACCAGGCCCGACTCCTCGCGGTGGATGGTGTGCTCGCGGCTGACGCGGGCGGTGTCACCGCCGGGTACACCGACCAGCGGGCGCAGGCCCGCGTAGGCGCCGACCGCGTCCTCGCGCCGGAGATCCACCTCCAACACGTGGTTGACGTTGTCGATGATCTGCCCGACCTCCTCGGCGGTGGGGGTCGGTCGGTCGGGATGGCCGTCGTCGGCCTCGTCGGTGGTGCCCACCACCCAGGTGCCGGCATAGGGGATGAGGAACAGCACGCGGCCGGGGATCTTCAGCGTCATGCCCGTCTGCAGCGGCAGCCGCTCTCGCTCGAACAGCAGGTGCGTGCCGCGGCTGGGCACGAGCTTGATGCTGGAACCGCCGAGGCGCGCCTCAGGATGACCCAGCCACACGCCGGTGGCATCGATGACGCTGGCGGCGCGGACATCCAGCTCGACGTCGCCGAGCAGGTCGCGGAGGTGGACTCCGTTGACGCGGCCATCGCCGGACGTCAGCAGGCCGGTGACGCGAGCCCGGGTCACCGCGGTCGCGCCTCGCTCCACAGCGGTGCGCGCCACCGCGATGCTGTAGCGCGCGTCGTCCTCGACACCGTCGCTGTAGGTGACGCCGCCCCGCAGGCCGGCCCGCCGGATGGGTGGCACGAGCTCGGCAACGGCGTTCACCCCCAGGTGATGTGCACGACCGCCGTCACGCGCAGCGCCGAGGAGGTCGTAGAGCGTGAGGCCGGCACCCATGAAGGCGCGGCTTACTAGCGGGTAGCCGTAGACCGGAAAGAGGAAGCGCTCCAGGCGCACCAGGTGCGGCGCCAGCCGCAGCAGGCGCGATCGCTCGACGAGCGCCTCGCGCACCAGCCCGACGCGCAGGTCTTCCAGGTAGCGCAGGCCGCCGTGGATGAGGCGCGACGATCGCGACGAGGTCCCGACCGCCAGGTCATCCTGCTCGACGAGCGCGGCCTTGAGGCCTCGCGAGGCAGCGTCGAGCAGGACCCCCGAGCCCACGATGCCACCGCCGATGACGACGAGGTCCCACTCCTCATCGACCAGGCGCGACAGGGCCGCGGCACGCTCCAGGAGGGGCTGCTCGGTCATACGGGCGTGGCTAGGCACCGCTGGATGCTACCCCGCTGCCGACGGCACCGCGCGTCGGCTCAAGCTCCGTGGCCCGCAGGCGCTCGGCAGCATCCTCGGCGCTGATGTCGCGCTGCGGCTCGGACAGCAGTTCGTAGCCGACCATGAACTTGCGCTTGGTGGCTTCCAGCAGCGGCGGCAGGAAGTGGGCGTGCACCTGCCAGGGCTCGGCCGGCTCATCGCCGAAGGGCGCCTGGTGCCAGCCCATGGAGAAGGGCATGGGCTGGTCGAAGAGGGCATCGTAGCGCTGCATCAGGCGCTGCATCGTCCGCGCAAGGCCGTCCCTCTGCGCCTCGTCCAGGTCGGGGATGCGCGCCGCGGTCCGCTTCGGCACGAGCAGCGTCTCGAATGGCCACACCGCCCAGAAGGGCACCAGCGCCAGCCATTCGTCGTCCTCCTCGACGACGCGCTCGCCGCCGGCTTCCTGCGCCACCACGTCCAGCAGCAGCCGCTGCCCGGTGGCCTGGTGATGCCGGCGCTGGGCGGCGTCCTCGCGAGCGCCGCGATCGGGCAGGGCCGCGCCAGCCCAGATCTGTCCGTGCGGGTGCGGGTTGGAGGCGCCCATGGCCTCGCCCCGGTTCTCGAAGATCTGCACCCAGCGCCAGTCGGCGCCGAGCTCCACGGTCTGGTCGGCCCACATGTCCACGACCTCGCGAACGCCAACGCGTCCCATGTCGGTGAGGGTCAGGTCATGGCGCGGCGAGAAGCACAGCACGCGACAGGTGCCCGGCTGCGCCTCCGCCAGCAGCAACCCGTCAGCCAGCCGCTCGTCGGCCACGTCGGGCCGAAGCGCGGCGAAGTCGTTGGTGAAGACGTACGTGGACGAGTAGGGCGGGTTCTGCTCACCACTGACACGCGTGTTGCCGGGGCAGAGGTAGCAGCCGGGGTCGTACGCCGGGCGCGCCTGCACCGACGTGCGCCGCTCCTTGCTGCCCAGCCACGGTCGCTTCGTGCGGCCGGCCGACACCAGCACCCACTGGCCGGTGAGCGGGTCGTATCTCCGATGCGGGCCTGTCGGCAGCGGCATCCGCGTCAGGCTCCCACGGCCAGTGGGGCAGCGGGCTCGGGACGCGCGGCGGGATCGACCGGCCCGGCGAGGATGAGCTCGCCGGCCAGCTCGCGCAGGATGGCTTGCGCCGCCTCGTCAAGCCCACGATCGCTGATGACGATGTCCGCGCGGTCCAGGCGAGCGATGGTGCTGACCCCGGTGACACCCCACTTGGTGTGGTCTGCCGTCACGACCAGCCGCCGGCCGGTCTCGATGAGCGCCTGGTTGGTCTCCGCCTCCAGCATGTTGGGCGTGGTGAACCCGGCGCGTTGGTCCATCCCGTGCACGCCCAGGAACACGAGGTCGACATTGACCGCGCGCAGGGCACTGACCGCGAACGGCCCCACCAGCGCGTCTGACGGTGTCCGCACGCCGCCGCTGAGGATGATGGTCTGGTCGCTGCGCCCGCCGTGGTACAGCACCTCGGCAGCCGGCACGGAGTTGGTCACGACCGTGAGGCGGGGAACGTCGGCGAGGAGGCGGCTGACCTCGTAGGTGGTGCTGCCGGCAGAGATGGCCACCGCCATGCCCGGCTCCACCAGTACCGCCGCGGTGCGGGCGATGGCCAGCTTGGCATCGTGCTCGAGGGTGCGCTTGGTGTCGAACCCCGGCTCGTGCACCGCCGAATCACGCAACAGCGTGGCGCCACCGTGGACCTTGACGAGGTGGCCCTGCGACTCCAGCGCCTCGAGATCGCGGCGCACGGTCATGTCCGACACGCCCAGCTGGCGCATGAGGTCGGCGACGCGCACGGCACCCTCGACCCGCAGCCGGTCGAGGATGTAGGCGTGGCGCTGCGGGGCCAACACGATCGGGGCACCCCCTGCGTGGACGTGTGGGTTCGAAGTACGCGAGTGATTCTGCCGTGGAGTCGGACATAAGTCAACACTTCGGAACACCGAGAACCCCCAGTTGTCGCGATTCTGGTTGACATCCGGAAACTGCCAGCACACAATCGTCGGGAACCATGTCGGTTTCTGTTGGACACTTGGGTGGTCCACAGCCACAAGGAGGAGGAACCAAATGGCGTTCCCTGAAACTCGCGCCCCACGGCGGATGACGGTCGCAACGACCGCCCTGACCACGGCGGCGCTGGTCTTCTCCAGCATCCCCGTGATGGCGCAGGACGACGTGACGATCACGTTCCGGACGCGCCCGGACAATGATGCCGAGGCAGATGTCTACCGCAAGGTCGCAGCCACGATCTCCGAAAGACTCGATGGCATCACTGTCGAGTACCAGGCCGGCGGTACCGAGACGGCCGGCTACCAGGACACTCTCAAGACCGAGGCTGCCGCAGGAACGGCACCTGACGTCTTCTGGATCCCGGGCACAGACGTGGCTGACTTCGGGACACGCGGCATCATCGCCGATCTGCGCCCGTACGCTGACGCCACCGAAGGCTACAGCGACGACGACTTCTACCCCGGCCCCATGTTCCACCTCACGTTCGACCCCGCGACGGGCGAGCCGGGCGGGCCGCTTTGGGGCCTCCCGCGTGACGTCTCGACGTTCGCGCTCTACCTGAACCTGGATCTCCTGGCCGAGGCCGGCGCGGCCGATCCGCGCGAGCTGGCCGCGAATGGCGAATGGACCTGGGAAGCCTTTGAGGAGGTAGGCCAGGCCGTCGCTGCGCTGGGGCCCGAGGTCAAGGCCTATGGTGCCAACGCCTGGTGGGGTCCCTACGGCGTCTGGCTGAACGGCGCCGGTGGTGGCTTCTTCAACGAAGACCGCACCGCCTGTGCCCTCGATACGCCTGAGTCCATCGCCGGACTCGAGCAGCTTCAGAAGGTCTACAGCATGGACAACTTCGCTGTGACCTACGGTGAAGACAGCGAACCTCCGTTCCTCGCCGGTACCGTGGGGATGTTCCAGAACGGTCGCTGGGCCACGCCGAACATGCGCACCAATGCCGGCTTCGACTGGGACGTCGTGACCCTGCCGGAGGGTCCGGTGCCCGGCGGCAACTGGCTCTTCTGGGGTGCCTACACCGTGAACGCGGCCAGCGAGCATCCCGAGGAGGCCTGGCAGGTCCTTTACGCCCTGACCGACCCTGAGATCCAGGGGATGATCTCCGAGCTCGGTGCCAACATCCCCAGCCGGGTCGGCGACGAAGCCATCGCCGACTTCCTGACCTTCAGCCCGCCCGACAACAACCAGGCCTTCCTGGACGGGCTCGCCAACAACAGCGTTGCCGAGGGCCCGCTGTGGGCCGGCAGCTGGCCGCAGTTCGATGCCGTGATGGGCCCCGCCATCCAGGGGGTCCTGAACGGAGACATCAGCGTCGAGCAGTTCCAGGCCACCGTCTGCGCTGAGGCTAACGCCGCAGCGTTTAGCGACTAGGCCGGACCAACGTCAGGCGCGGAGCTGGCGAGGCCGGTTCCGCGCCTGATCTGCATCTCACCCTCCGTGTAGAGGCGCGTCAGAGTGTCCGTCACGACTGCCGGTCCCAGGAAACCCGCGATGCCGGCCTTGCCGTCCGCGGGGAGGCCGCTCGGCACCCTGCAGCAGCTCCTTGTCGGGCTGGTCCCGCTGCTCCAGGCTCTGCTCACGGTCCTGGGAATCGCAGCCCTCGTCATCGCGGTCGCATCGGGTCCGCCGGGGCTGCCGTTGCCCCTCTACGTCTTCGTCCTCGCCGTCCCGGCGGGCTTTGCAGCGGCGGCGGGGCTGTCGACGCTGTGGACATTGCAGTGGACCTCGCGGGGGCGGGTGCTCGCCATCATCGTCGACTACCTGGCCTTCCTGACCGCCTTCCTCCTGCTCCTCCATTTCCAGGGCGTCTTCATCGGCTTCGACGACCTCGCGGATGTGTTCGCGGCGGGGCTACCGTGGATGGCCCTGGCGCTGCTGGCGTTCGTGCTCGGCTACGCGCTCGACTGGGCGACCCATCGGCCGGTCGCTCGTCGCGCTGTCAGCAGGCTACGCTGGCTGCTGCTGGCCATCGCCGGCATCGGGTTCCTCGTATCGATCGATGCTCTGCATGGCTTGATCGAGCTCATCATGGGGCTGACCGACCCTCTCATCCTGGCCCTCGCCGTGGCCAGCGTCGTGTTGCTGGCCTTCTTGCTGGCTCTCTGGGGGCAGGCCGGCAAGTCCCGCTTCGGCGCCACGCTGCGCGACAGCGACGTCCTCGACGGTGTGCTCCTGGTCTCGCCCAACCTGCTTGGCTTCCTCGGCTTCTTCGCGGGCCCGCTCCTGTTCAGCCTCTACGTGAGCCTGACCGACTGGGACGCGTTCAGCGAACCCTTCTTCCTGGGGCTGCGGAACTACGTCGAACTCTTCTCGCTGCAGGTGCTTCTGCTGGACGATCCCAGCGTCCTCGTCCCGGCTGAGCTCCAGCAGGGCTTCGCAGAGATCGCCCGCATCGGCCCGCTGCTCGTGGCGGCCCAGGACAAGCTCTTCTGGATCTCGCTCCGCAACATCTTCTTCTTCTGCATCATCGCCATCCCGCTGGCCGTGGTCCCGGCGCTCTTCCTCGCCTCACTGCTCAACTCTCGCGTCCGCGGCATCCGGGTCTTCCGGGCTATCTACTTCATCCCCAGCGTGGCCGGTGTCGTCGGCATCGCCATCATCTGGAAGCAGCTGCTGGACCAGACGGTAGGCTGGCTCAACTACTTCATCACGATGGGCGTAGATTTCCTCAACGGCACGTTCGGGCTGGCGATCGTGGATCCCAAGGTGGGCTGGCTGTCCGATCCAGCCACCGCTCTGCCGATCATCGCCGTGGTCTTCGCGTGGACGACAGTGGGCTTCAACGCCGTGCTCTTCCTGGCTGGCCTCCAGGGCATCCCACGTGACCTCTACGAGGCCGCCACGATCGACGGGGCGAACCGCTGGCAACGGTTCCTCAGCATCACGCTGCCCTCGGTCTCAGCGACGACCTTCTTCGTGGTGGCGACGACCACCATCCTCGCGTTCCAGCTGTTCACGGAACCGTGGGTGCTCACCAGTCCGAACCCGGGAAGTCCCAATAACGCCACGCTGACCCCAGTCATGTACCTCTACAACTCGGGCTTCAAGAACTTCGAGTTCGGCTATGCCTCGGCGGTGGCCTGGGTGCTCTTCGGACTCATCTTCGTGTTCACGATCGTGCAGTACCGCCGCCAGCGCGCGGAGGCCTTCGGTGGCTGAGCACGGCAGGACGGTGCCTCGCGACCGGAGGTCCCTCTGGGTTCGCGTCCGGCCACGCGCCGGCCTGATCGGCACCTACATCCTGCTGGTGGGTGTCGGGATGATCTTCCTCTTCCCGTTCATCTTCATGGTCACCACGTCGCTCAAGACGAGCGAGGAGGTCTTCCGCTATCCGCCGCGGCTGCTACCGACCGAGGTCCAGACTGCGACGCTGGCAGGGGAGGAGCTCCCGCTCTACGAGGTCCCAGTGGCTGGCGAGACGTACCAGATGGTGCCCGTGGAGACCGGCGTCCGGGCCGGCGTCTTCGCCGATCCGAGTGCAGCGGC
>DATHSE010000308.1:0-11167 GCA_035464455.1 Anaerolineae bacterium
CAGGTTGGCGATGGTCGGGTCGTCGGAGAAGGCAGGGATGAGCTGGCCGCCGAAGAGCGGCCAGTCGGGGAAGATGAGAGCGGCACAGCCGGAGGCGCCGCGGTCGACACCCGGACACGTGGTCTCGGCACCGAAGAGCAGGACGGTGAACACCGAGATGGCCGCGAACCCGACCAGCAGCGGGATGCGCAACGAGGCCCCGTGCGTGGGCAGCACCCCCGGGAAGCGTGAGCGGATGAGCACGAACAGGAACACGCCCAACAGGACCATCGCCGTAGCCAGGTGCGCGAGGACGGTCTCCGCCGAGTTATTCGTGTCGACGGTGACCTTGCCCAGGTACGCCTGGAAGCCGACGATGCCGAGGGCGACCACCGAGCCCACCACCACCGAGCGGGTGGCGCGCTGGGTACGGAAGGCTGAGACGACCAGGCCCAGCACCAGGAAGCCGATGACCACGCCCCACCAGCGATGGATCGATTCGAGCCACGCCGCGGTGTCGCCCAGCTGGGGGATGACCTGGCCGTAGCAGAGCGGCCAATCGGGGCAGCCCATACCCGAACCGGTGCTGCGCACGACGACGCCGATCACGACCATGATCCAGGTCGCGATGACAGAGGCGAGCGCCAGCTTCTGCAAGCCGGTTAGTCGGAGGTCCATGGACACCGCGATCGTACCAAGGCTGGGGCTTGATCGTGGCCGAGGGGTCGGGTCGTGGGCGGAGGGGTCGTCTCGGCGAGGGGCAGCCCGTTGCGCGCCGTAGCCTCGTGCGCGGGCTCGCGCGAAGCGCGCCGTAGCCTCGTGCGCGGGCTCGCGCGAAGCGCGCTACTGTCAGGGCCATGCCATCGCCCCTCGCGCGCCTGCTGGCGCTATCCGCCGTCCTGACGCTGGTCGTTGCCGCCTGCTCGGCTGACGAGGCAGCCTCGCCCTCGCCCTCGCCTGAGCCGGCCGCGCAAGCCGGCACGGCGGCGCTCGCGAGCGTGGAGACACCGCAGTGCGCGGGAGACGCGGGCGTGGCCGGCGACATCCCCGGCTGGCCCCTCGTCGGTGGCGCCGACGCCCGCTTCATGCCGATGGTCGCGTCCTCGCTGGTCACGGCCGGACCCAACCGCTTCCTCTACAACGTGCTCGACCCGGCCTACCGGCAGCTGGCCGCGCCGGACGTCGCGAGCACGGTCGAGTTCTACGCCATCGAGCGCGACCCGAACACGCCCACCGACCGCGTCGAAGCGGCCTACCTGCCGGCCGGCCTGGGGCGTGGGTTGTACCGCGCCGCCACCGAGTTCGACTGCGTCGGCGAGTGGGGTGCGGAGGTCACCGTCGAGCTGGCCGACGGGTCCGAGGCCAGCGAGCGGCTGCGCTTCTTCGTGCACGCGCTCGGCAGCACCCCGGCCATCGGTGAGCCCGTGCCGCTGTCCGACAGCCTGACCGCGGCCACGCCCGAGGACATCGCCCGCATCTCGACCGACCCCCATCCCTACCCCGCCGCCTATGACGCGACGATCGCCGAGACGGTCACCTCCGGTCGCCCCTCGCTGGTGTTCTTCGCCACGCCGGCTTTCTGCCAAACGGGCTACTGCGGCCCCACCGTGGAGCTGGTGAAATCAGTGGCACGTGACTACGAAGGGGCAGTCGAGTTCGTCAACGTCGAGCCCTACGAGCTGCACCTGACCGAGAACGGCCTGCAGCCGCTGCTCGACGATGCCGGCCAGCTGCAGCCGGTGCAGGCAGCACTGGACTACGGCATCCCGCTGGAGCCCTACCTCTTCCTCGTCGATGCGGAGGGCAGGGCTTTCGCCAAGTACGAGGGCATCGTCGGCGCCGACGAGCTGCGGGCGGCGATCGAAGACGTGCTCGCCGCCTGAGCGGGGCCCGTCGGTCGAGACGGCCGCGGCGCCCACCCACCCGCCGCGTCAGCGGGCGAACGGTCCGCTGCGCAGGCTGCCGCGGTCCCTGCGGCGTGGCAGCGCGCGGCCGCTGAGCGCACCTGGGTCGCTGATGCCGCGCGCCTCGCACCAGGCAGCCAGCTCGTCGGCGAGACGTGCGGGCAGGAACGGGTCGGCGAGGGCGGCGGTGGCGAGGCCCACGGCTGTCGCACCCGCCGCGAGGTAGTCGAGGACGTCCTCGAGGCTGGCGACGCCCCCGATGCCGATGATGGGCAGCCGCACGGCCTGGGCGATCTCGTACACCACGCGCAGCCCGACCGGCTTGATGGCCGGGCCAGAGAGCCCGCCGTAGGCCGTGCCCAGGATCGCGCCGCCGCGCTCCGGGTCGAGCGCGAGCGCCGGCAGGGCCGCGATGGCACTGATGACGTCGGCACCGGCGGCAGCCACGGCTCGAGCGATGGGCCGCACGTCCGCCGCGCTGGCGGTGAGCTTCACGATGAGCGGCAGGTCGGTGGCGGCGCGGGCAGCCACGGTCGCGATCTCGGTCGCCTCCACGTCGAGGCCGATGGGTTCGCCGCCGCGGCTACGGTCGGGGCAGGCAAGGTTCAGCTCCACGCCGGCGATGTCCGGCTGCATGTCCAGCGTGCGGACGAGGGCCGCGATGTCCTCCGCGTTGTCCGCGCAGATGCTCACGATGATGGGCGTGGTGGATGCCGACCAGCGCGACGCCTGGCGCTGCACGACCGCGTCGATGCCCGGGTTCTGCAGCCCGATCGAGCTCAGCAGACCGTGCGACAGCAGCGCCATCCGGGGCGTCGGGTTGCCGGGCCGAGCCTCGCGGGTGACGCTGCGGGTGATGATGGCGCCGGGGGTCTGTGCAGCCACGGCCGCCAACAGCTCGCCGCCGTAGCCTGCCCCGCCCGCCGCCACCACCAGCGGGTGGCGCAACCTCAGGCCACCGCGTCGCCGTGGCGCCAGGTCGACCGTCACGAGCCCGTCTCCCAGCGCAGCTCGCCGGCGGCGAATGCCGGACCCTCGCGGCAGACACGCAGCGGGCCGCGCTCGCCGGTCGCTACGCAGCCCAGGCACACGCCAAGCGCGCAGCCGGCCTGGTGTGGCAGCGCCAGCTGCAGCCAGGCGCGACGCCGCGATACGGTGGCACGCGGCTCCGGGCCGCGCCGGCGCTTCCGTCCCAGCTTGGCCACGCCCATGCGGGCCCGCCGACCCTCGGCCAGGCGCACGAGCCTCGTCAGCAGCTCGGTCGAGCCGGCGGCGAGGCACTGGTCGGCCCACGCCTCGTACTCGCTGACCAGGTCGGCGACCGAGCCGTGGTGGCCCAGCGTGCCATCAGTCGTGGCCACCACGTACTCGGCTTCGTCCGGCAGCAGCGACGACGGCAGCACTTCGGCCGCAGTGCGCGCGCCGAGGAGCAGCGTGACCTGCCGTCCGCTGGCCACCGCCTCCTCCACGCTCGCTCCCACGCGCGCGAACCCGGCCACGTCCGTCACCACCAGCAGATAACGGCTGTGCGCGTCGATCTCGAAGCCGCGGCCCAGCGGTCCCTCGAAGCGGCCCACGTCACCCGCCCGCAGGCTCCACAGTGCCTCATGGCCGGTATCAGCGGAGATCAGCAGCCGGATGCGACCGGCGAGGCGGTCCACACCGGCCACCGGCACGGCCGGCAGCAGCAGGCCGGGTGCTCGGGGCGCCAGCACGTAGACGAACTGGCCCGGCTGCACCTTGCGGGCGATGTCCTGTGCCGCCCACGTGAGCAGCTGATAGCCGGGCAGGACCGGGCGCGTCTCGAGGAGGTGGACCTCCTCGCCGGGGCTAGCCTTCGTTGCGCGCGCCGTCCCCGCCCTCCGCTGCATCCTCATCGCCATCAGCGAGCTCGGGAGCGACCTCTGGCCAGGCCTGGGCGATGGACTCGGCGAGGTCGCCGAAGAGGTCGGTGGGGTCGTAGAACTGGACCAGGTCGTCCGGGGTCGTCAGCGCCTGCCACTCGGGTTCGCCCTCGGCATCCTCATCCCGCTCAGGCACGACCTCGCCTTCGAAGGCGCCCGTGCTCCGGAACCACAGGCGCTCATCCTCGTCCTCTACGACCTTCCTGTCTCCCAGCATCGCCGCCACCTTGTGCGAGGCGTCCTGGAAGTCGTCGAGCAGCTGGGCCTGGTCGAGCTGGCTCCGTTCCTGGAACGTCAGCGCCAGGTCGTACAGCAGGCGGGCCGCGTCCGGCTCGTCACGAGGGGTCGGTACGTCGTAGGCCCAGTCGTCATCGCTCGCGGAGGCATCGTCCGCCTCGCCCCCCGCCTCGTCCCCGGATCCGCCCGAGGCAGCCGAGTCCGATCCGTCTGTCTGCTCGTCCTCGGCCCTGTCTGCGTCCAGGCCGGCCTCGTCGCGGGCGGCATCGGCGAAGGCCGCGTAGAGATCGGCAGGGTTGTAGATCTCGACCAGCTCGGCGGGGTCCTCGATCTCCTCGGTCTCGGTGACCCACTCACCCGCGTCATCCCGATAGCGCGTGCGCGACCGGAAGGTGCCCTCGTCGGTGACCGAGAGGTACTCCGGCTCTTCGTCGATCAGAACGAGACCGCCGAGATCCTCGAGCCGCGAGCGGTTGGCATCGAGGAAGCGAACGAACTCGCGCCCGGCCTGGTCCACGAACTCGTCGTGTAGCCGGGTCGCCTCGTCGGCCAGGGCCTCCAGTGCGGATATGCGTCTCTGCTCGTCCATCGGTCGCTCCTCGTGGTCGTGCGCTAGGGAATGAATTCCAGGTCGGCGGTCATGCGTTCGCGCAAGATCATCACGTGGTGCCGCTCGAACATCCACTCACCGGCGCGATGGCCGATGGCACGCGAGCGTGGATCCCCCTCAAGCTTGTCGATGGTCTCGTAATCGGGGATCTCGAGGAGCATGACGTTGTCGAAGTCCCAGCCGTAGGCCACGTTGTACCAGCCGAGGAAGCGCATCCCGTAATCCTTCTCATAGCGCTCGACCTGCCTGGGGAAGAGCTTCTGCATGAAGAACTTGAAGAACGGGTCACGACCGCGACGGACCGAGAAGAAGGTGGCCAGGACCGGCACGATGTCTCCACTTGCGAGTGGATGGCATTGTCGCACGCGTGACGGGCGTCTTTGCCGCTGCCCTCGACGCAGCTCGAGCGCCCCACGCGCGTGCTGGGCCGACTGTGCGGCGCCGTCTTGACTACGCCACTGTCACCTGCGCCGTGCGGCCTGGCGTAGCCCACGCAGACTAGTCTGGCGCTCGAGGCCGAGTGAGGACCGATGACGCCTTCGATGCTTGCCGACTTCAGACCGAGCGGACTCGTGTGGTGCTCGAGTTGGCTCGTCCCAGTCCGAGATGACTCGAATAGTGCACGGGCCGGGCGACATGACCTCCACGTTGTCCTGACTAGTCCAGACGGGATGGCAACTCACGGCTGCGGCCCTGAGCCCACGTCGACGTCGCGAGGTGGTATGGGTCGGAGACTGTGTACCCGGCGTACCCGGCGAGGGCTACCGAGCTAACGGTCGAGCGCCTGCAGGAGCGCGTCGATGAGGGCCACCTGCGCGGGGTTCATGGCGATGCGGGCGGCGTCCGGCGTGAACCAGGCCACGCGGTCGAGCTCAGGGACCTCGATGAAGATGCCCGAGCGAGGCGGCCACTCCATCGGAAACGTGTTCGACCAGGCATCGTTCGGGTCCATGTCGCCTTCCACGGCCCAGGCGTAGACGGTCTTGCCGCCGCGCTGGCGGACGCTGCCGAGCTCGATCACGCGCGCGTTGCTGCCAACGACGTGCCCGGTCTCCTCGCCGAACTCGCGCTTGGCCACGGCTAGCAACTGTTCTCCGTTCCCGGCCTGGCCCTTGGGGATCGACCAGGCACCCGCGTCCTTGGCTTCGAAGTAGGGACCGCCAGGATGACCCAGCAGCACCTCGATGCTGTCAGCCGTGCAGCGGAAGAGAAGGATCCCGGCGCTGACTCGTGTGCGAGAAGGTGCGTCAGCCATCGTCACGCGGTCGTGCGACCGGCTCCTCGTCCACCGCCGGCTCGTCGCCTACCACCGGCTCCTCGTCCACCGCCGGCTCCTCGGCCGCGGGCATCGGCGGCACCGCCGGCTCCTCGGCCGCGGGTGCCGGCTCCTCCGCCGCGGCATCCTCGAGCTGCCCGACCGTCGGCTTGGCCGTGGGGGCCAGGGGCGTGCGCCGCGTGCGTCGGTCGGCGGCCACGAGTCGCAGCAGGAAGATGATGGTCTGGCCGCTGAACAGAAGCAGCACGAGGGTGAGGATCAGCAACGCCCCGCTGATGAAGGGATCCCAGCCCCAGGTCACGGTCAGCGGCGTGAAGATGAGGAAGAACGTCAGCAGCGCGATCTGGATCCAGAAGCAGCCCAAGCCGGGACCGCGCTCGGAGTCGAGCGGTTCCCCCTTGTAGAGGGGTGGTTCCTGCTGCGCGCTCATGCGGCCGGAGAGTGCTGCGCGGACGCGTGATCGGTCATCGGGACGGGCACGTCGCCCATCGTACGCTGCGGCTGCTCGGCCCGCCGGCGCAGCCTGTCGCGGGAGGGTCGGCCCCCCTCGGTCGCCGACAGCCAGCCGCCCATCGGGTCAGATGGCCCCGCCACGCCGGTCGCTCGGCTCTGGAGGCCCTGCCGTCGCGGGTGGATGATGGCCACCCAAGCAAGCCGCACCGAGGGAAGCATCGATGCCCTGCGAAGGCCCCGTCCATCTCCGTCGCGCCACCGTCGCTGACGCGACCGGGATCGCCCAGGTCCACACCGAGGGCTGGCAGCGCGCTCACGAGGGCGTGGTGCCGCCCGAGTACATCGCCTGCAAGGGCGTTCGTGGTCGCGCCGACTTCTGGCGCGAGGAGCTGCGCCTGGCGGCTGCCGATCGAGCGCCCTGGGTGGCCTTGCTCGACGACCAGATCATCGGCTTCGCCAGTGGCGGGATGGCCCGTGACCATGGAGCCGAGCGTGGCACCGGCGAGATCTACCAGCTCTTCGTGGCACCCGAGTGCTGGCACCGCGGCATCCGCACGAACCTCATGGAACACGTCGTGCGTGACCTGCAGCAGCGTCACTTCGACCGTGCCATCTTCTGGATCCTCGCGGCGGACAGCACCATGCGCGCCTTCGCCGAGTACGTCGGCTGGCAGACCGATGGAACGAATCGCCTCGAGGAGTGCTTCGGCGCACTCGTGGAAGAGGTGCGCTACACGCGCACGCTTCGCTGAGCGGCCCGGCCGAGCCTAGCCCAGCAGCAGCACCTCGTCGACCGCATCGCCGTTCTCGCGGAGCCGGATCTCGATGCGTTCGGTTCGCGCGGTCGGGACGTTCCGGCCCACGTGGTCGGCACGGATGGGCAGCTCGCGATGGCCACGGTCCACGAGCACGGCCAGGCGCACCGCTGCCGGCCGGCCGTGATGGGTCAGCCCATCCAGCGCGGCGCGCACGGTGCGTCCGGTGAAGAGGACGTCGTCGACCAACACGACGGTGCTGGAGGCAAGCATGCGTGGACCCAGGGGAGACGCGGGAATGGCGGCGGCAGCGTCCGCATCGAAGGCTCCGCCACGATCGTCGCGAAAGCGCGCGACGTCGAGCGAGATGACCGGCGGACGATCCGCGCCCTGCTCCTCGATGGCGGCGGCGATGCGTGCCGCGAGGATCGGCCCTCGGCGCTCGATACCGACCAGCACGAGCCCGCCTGCCCCAGCGTGCTTTTCCACGATCTCGTGGCCGATGCGCACGAGCGCGCGGCGCACGTCATCGGCCGACATGATCCGTCGAGCGTTCATCGCGCGCCACCGCGGCGCGGGAAGTCATCCCATGACCGCCCGCTGTCCGGCTCGTCATGCGGCGCCGACTGGCCCGAGGCCGCGCGCGTGGCTGCGGTCAGCTCGTCGACGGCCTCCTCCGGGCTGATGGGATTGACGGGCAAGCCGGTGCCAAGCTCCAGCCCGGCGATATCCCGAAGCCGTGGGTGGATCTCCCAGTGCCAGTGGTACGTCTCGCGCACGTTCTCGTGGAGCGGCGCGGTGTGCAGCACAAGGTTGTAGGGCGGCCCGTCGAGGATGTCCAGCAGGCGGATGACCTTCTGCAGGGCCTCAGCCGCGGAGGTGAGCTGGTCGTCGCCGGCGTCGCCGAAGTCGGCTGCATGGTGACGTGGCACCACCCACAGCTCGAAGGGTGAGCGTGATGCGTACGGTGCGAAGCACACGCTGGCCGCGTCATCGAACACCAGCCGCTCCCGTCTCACCACCTCGTCACGTACAAGCCGACACCAGGGGCAGGCCCCTTCCTTGATGACATAGCGTGCCGCGCCGCCGAGCTCTTCGCCGATGCGATGGGGGATCTGCGGCAGGTCGTAGACGTCGAAGCAGAGATGGTTGGTCATGGCGCCGGCCTGCTTGCCCCAGTTCTGCACGACCTGCAGGTACCGGGTGCCGCCCTCGTCGCGGGCGCGGCGGATACGGTCGCGAGCGAGGCGCAGCATCTCGATGACGACGCTCTCGCGCTCGCGGCCGAGCGGCTCATGGTGCTGGAGCGGGGCGACGATGGTCTCCCACGAGCCGGAGTCCCCCAGCAGGCCCATGCGCAGCTCATCCGTCTCGCCGTCCTCGGCCGGCCCCTCTCGGTGGCGTCGCTGGTCCAGCTCGCTGCCGGCAACGGTGAAGGCCTGGGGCTTGAGTACACGCAGTCGCGTGCCATCGTTGGGAGGCGGCGCGCAGTTCTGGCAGCGGCCGCCGATGTCGCGTACGAGGTCTGCCTCGCGGGCGAAGCGCGCCCGGTTGAACTCGCGATCGACCACCACCGCCACCCACCAGCCGGTGATGTCGTCACGCCGAAGCTCGAAGAGCCCCGCGGCCACGCCTAGAGGACCGTGGCCATGGACGCCGAGGGGTGGCGTTCCGCCGACCGCACGCCCGAGCCGACGATGGCCTCGGCCAGGCGGCGCGTGAACGACGCGGCGAACCGGTCGCCCGCCTCCCGCACGGCGTCGGTCGAGGGCTCGGCGCGGGAACCGCGCCAGCCCAGCTCCCGGGCGATCGACGTGACTTCCAGATCGGCCATGCCGCAGGGGTCGATGAGGCCGAAGTCCTCGAGGCGGGTGCTGATGTTGAGTGCGATGCCGTGAAAGGTGATGCCTCGCTCGACGCGCAGGCCGAGGGCGCCGAGCTTGCGTGGGGCAGGGCCGTCAGCCTCCACCCAGACGCCGGGATAGCCCGGACGCGACGTCGCCGCGACGCCGTACTGCGCGGCCACGTCCGCCATCGCCAGCTCGAGGGCGTGCACGAAGGGCCGCAGCAGCACCGGCAGCTCGCGCAGGCGGACGATGGGATAGGCAACCAGCTGTCCGGGGCCGTGGTAGGTGACCTCGCCGCCCCGCTCCACACGGATGACCTCGATGCCCCGTCGCTCCAGCTCGCCGGGGGCGGCGATGACGTGCTCCTCCTGGGCATGGCGGCCCAGCGTCAGCACCGGTGCATGCTCCACCAGTAGCAGCGTGTCCGGCGCGGCGCCCGCGTCGCGGGCAGCGTGGGCGGCACGCTGCCGGTCCCATGCTTCGCGATATGCCATGTGGCCGAGCCATTCGACCATGAGGTCCATGCGCGGACGGTAGCACGCAGGGCCATGGCGGACGATCCGCGGGTTACGGGATGAGCTGGCGCAAAGCGAACACGACGTTGGCCGGCCGCTCCGCGAGGCGCCGCATGTACCAGCGGTACCAGGCGGAGCCGTAGGCGACGAGGCTGTACGCGGGATGACCGGCATCCCGCAGTCGGCGCAGCTCCTGTTCGCGGATGCCATACAGCATGTGCACTTCGAGCACCTTGCGGGAGACGCCCTGCGCCTCGGTGAGCGTGCGGATCTGACCGATGAGCTCGACGTCATGCGTGCCGAGGGCGAGCCGGGCCTCACCCCGTGCGGCCGGCCCGGCCAGCGTGAGTGCCAAACCGAGGAAGTTGGCGTCGACCTCCGCCGGGCGCCGGTAGGCGATCGCCGCCGGCTCGTCGTAGGCCCCCTTGACCAGGCGAACGGCGGGACGCAGTGGCAGCAGTCGCGCGACGTCGTCGGCAGTGCGCCGAAGGTATGCCTGCAGGGCGATGCCGACGTTGTGCTGCTCCGCCATCAGCGCGGCGGCGAGTTCGACCGTCCGGTCGGTACAGGCGGAACCCTCCATGTCGATCCACAACCAGGTGCCGGACTCGGCACACCGGCGCGCGAGGTCACGGCAGTGCTCGAGGCAGGCTGCAGGGTCCTGGTCAAGCCCCAGCTGCGTGGGCTTGATGGAGATCTCGATGGGGCCCTTGACGTGCTTGCGCTCAGCGTCGCGGGTCAGCACGTCGCGGTAATGGGCGACGACCTCCTGGGCCTCGTCGAGGCTGCTGATGTTCTCTCCGAGACGGGTGAAGAGGACGCCGATCCGCTCGTCACGAAGGCGTTCGGCAGCGGCCAGGGCGTCCTCGACGCGTTCGCCCGGCAGGAAGCGTCGCACGGCTCGCTGGGCGAACGGCAGCGTTGGGATGGTGTCGCCCAGGCGCTCGCTTCGGGCCATCCACAGCAGCGCAGAACGCAACGGTCGCATGCCTCGATGGTGCCATCTTGTGTCCGGCGCTGCCGCGGCCGATCGCCCCGTTGGCACGCTCACGCGAGAGCACCCGAACCGAGTCGGTCCGGGTGCTCTCCGTTCTCCCGTAACGTCGCCGTGACGGCGCTACGACCCACCTGGGGGCATGTGACTGGAGGGTCAGGCTGGTTGCTGCTCCCGACGTTACTGTGCGAGGTCGAGGCAAACGACCATGGCAGTCATGACGGAGTCGGCGTCGGCGGATGCGTTGTGGAACTGGGTCGTCCACGCGATCGGGTTCGTGCCCCCCACCGGGCGACTGCTCTCGGGCACCGAGACCACGCCCGACCAGAGGAAGTGCCCGCCACCGGTGGCCGTGTCACCCTCGGCGCATGCGACGCTCACCGGGACGCTCTGTCCGGGAGCGACGTAGGTGGGCTCACTGACGTTGACATAGACGCTGAGCACACCAGGCGCACCCTGCGGACCGACGGGACCCATCCTGCCCTGCTGACCTCGCGCTCCGCGGGCACCAGTCTCACCCTGCGGACCCCGCGGACCGACAGCACCCGTCTCACCCTGCGGACCCTGGGGACCGACCGGACCGACGGGACCGACGGGACCGACGGGACCGACCGGGCCCATCAGGCCCTGCAGACCGCGAGCACCCGTCTCGCCCTGCGGACCGACGGGACCGACCGGACCGACGGGACCGAC
>DATHSE010000309.1:0-2852 GCA_035464455.1 Anaerolineae bacterium
GAGCGCGTGGCGATTATGGCACCGGAACCGCCGCGCCACTACTGGCGCAGACCCCACCAGACTGACACCTGACCTGCCTCGCGATGATGCCGTGCAGGGGTGTGCGGCTGCCAGGGTCATCACGCCGTCGGGACGACTCCCGGGACCAGGCAGCAGCAGGGTCTGTGCGCGCCTCCTTGCGCGCCTTCCCACTGACCGGATCGGCAACGGCGGCGTCGCGAGTATCCTTAGCGTACGCGGCACTGCCGCAGCCACAGCACATCATGCGGGTGCTCCCGGGTCCAGCGTGCCAGTCGGGACCGGGGATCCGAAAAGGAGGAGTCATGTTCGGTTTCGTCGTTGGTCTGGTCGCCGGTGTGGCGGTCGGTGTCGCAGCCGCCACGGTCAGCGCGAGCGGCTCGGGGCCGGAGATCCGCGCCGAGTTCGAGCGCATCCGCTCCGACATCGAGCGGCGCGATTTCGAAGCGCTCGGAGCGCACCTCGAAGAGCGCTTCAAGGACCTCCAGGCGAGCCTCGAAGAGCGCTTCGCCCAGGCCGGCGAAGCCGCCGAGGAGGCAGCCGCGGAGGCTGCGGCCGACGTCGACGAGGCAGGCGATGTGGCCGAGGAGGCCCTCGACGAGGCCGTCGACGCCGCCGAAGACGCCAGGGCCTAGTCCTTCGTCGTATCGATAGCGGCTACCACGCCGGTCGCCGCTATCATCGCTCGCGTCGGATCAGGCCACGGGTGACCGCCCGTCGCAGGGGAGTGGAGCCATCACCAGCACCGGAGCGCTCGCCCGGCCCAGGCGAGCGGCGAGACGAGCCGTCACCAAGCAGCCGGCGGGCCGCTGATGCCGGCCAGCGTCATCGTTGGCCTGCAGTGGGGCGATGAGGGCAAGGGCAAGGCCGTCGACCTGCTGTCCGAGTCGGTCGACATGGTGGTGCGCTACCAGGGTGGCGACAACGCCGGCCACACCGTCGTCATCGGCGACGAGGTCTTCAAGCTGCACCTGGTGCCCAGCGGCGTCCTGCACGACAGCATCACGCCCGTCATCGGCAACGGCGTGGTCGTCAACCCGCGCACGCTCATCAACGAGATGGACATGCTCGCCGAGCGGGGCATCGATCCACGCCGCATCCGTGTGAGCCGCGCGGCCCACGTGATCATGCCCTACCACATCGCCCTCGACGGGGCGGCCGAGGCGCGCCTCTCCGGCTCCGAGATCGGTACCACGCGCCGCGGTATCGGGCCTGCCTATGCCGACCGCGCCTGGCGCGCCGGCGTGCGCATGGGCGACCTGCTCGACCCGGCCGTGCTGCGCGCGCGGCTCGAGCGCGTCCTGCCGGAACGCAATGCGGTCCTGCACGGATCCTACGGACAGCCCGGCTTCGACCTCGAAGACCTGCTGGCGGAGGCGAGCGCCTGGGGTGAGCGCCTGGCGCCTCACATCGTCGACACCACCAACCTCGTGCAGGACGCCCTCGCCGCCGGCCGGCACGTCATCTTCGAGGGCGCCCAGGGCACGCTGCTGGACCTGGACCATGGCACCTACCCGTTCGTCACCTCCAGCAACCCCGTCGCCGGCGGTGCCTGTACCGGTGGTGGCGTGGGCCCGCTCCAGATCGAGCAGGTCATCGGCATCATCAAGGCCTACTCCACGCGCGTCGGCGCCGGACCGTTCCCCACCGAGCTCGACGACGACACCGGCCGCTACCTGCTGGAGAAGGGCCGCGAGTTCGGCACCACCACCGGCCGCCGCCGCCGCTGCGGCTGGCTGGACGCCGTGCCCCTGCGCTACTCGGTGGCGGTCAACAGCGTCAGCGCGCTCATGGTCAACAAGCTCGACATCCTCAGCGGCCTGCCCAGGCTGCGGGTCGCCACCTCCTACCGTGTCGACGGCCGCGAGGAGCGATGGCCGCTCACGCTCGAGGAGCTGCAGCGGGCGGAGCCGGTCTACGAGGTCTTCCCCGGATGGGAGGAGGACATCTCGGAGGTCAAGCGCGTGGAGGACCTGCCGCCCGCGGCCGTGGCCTACATCGACGCCGTGGAGCAGCTCGCCGGTGCCCCGGTGGCCATCATCAGCGTGGGGCCGGAGCGGACCCAGACCATCATCCGGCAGGAGCTCCGACTGAGGCCGCGGAGCGACGCGTGATCGGGCGCTACACGCTGCCCGAGATGGCCGAGCTGTGGTCCGACCGCAGCCGCTTCGAGCACATGCTCCGGGTGGAGCTGGCGGTCCTGGCCGCCTTGGCGGAGCGGGGCGACATCCCGACCGACGCGGTCGCGGCCATCGAAGCCGGGGCGCGCGTGGACGTCGAGCGCATCGCCGAGCTGGAGCGCACGACCGACCATGATGTCGTGGCCTTCGTGACGCAGGTAGCCGAGTCGGTGGGCGAGGCGGGTCGCTACCTCCACTACGGCCTGACCAGCAGCGACGTCGTCGACACCGGCCTGGCGCTGCAGTGCCGGGCTGCCGCCGACCGCATCCTGGCGCAGCTCGACGCAGCCATCGTGGTGGTGGTGGCCCGTGCGCGCGAGCATGCCGGCACGCTGCAGATGGGCCGCACCCACGGTGTCCATGCGGAGCCGCTCACGTTCGGGCTGAAGCTGGCCTCCTGGGCCTTCGAGTTCGACCGCGCTCGCACCCGCCTGGCAGCGGCGGCCGTCGACCTGGCGACCGGCAAGATCTCCGGCCCGGTCGGCACCTACTCGCAGCTGCCGCCGGCGATCGAGGCCGCCGCGCTCGGTCGCCTTGGCCTTGCGGCCGACCCTGCCAGCACGCAGATCGTGCAGCGCGATCGCCACGCCGCCTTCCTTGCCGCCATCGCCGTCACCGGCGGCTCCATCGAGCGCTTCGCGGTCGAGATCCGCA
>DATHSE010000310.1:0-2721 GCA_035464455.1 Anaerolineae bacterium
GGTCGCCTCCAGCCACGGCGCCTCGCTGATGCGGCCGTACTTGGCGGCATCGGCTGCCCGGTCGAGGTAGCGCATGGATGGTGCGACGACGATGCGACCGCGCAGCCGCAGGGCGCCGTCATCGCCCGCGAGACCCTCGAAGGTGGGCAGCCCCGACAGTGCCAGGTCGACCTTGGCCGTGACGCCACGCTGACGCAGATTGTCGACCTCCCAGCCCAGCTCGGGTCCGAGCGTCTCGGGATCGACGAGGCCGGCCAGGGTGGTGCGTGGATCGAGGCCGCTGATCACCACGCGCGCTTCGATCTCCTCGCCATCGGAGAGCGCCACGCCGGTGACGGCCGCGTGATCGTCGCGGATGGCGACGACCTCAGCCCCGGTGCGGATCTCCACGCCGGCCTTGCGAGCCGCGCCTGCCAGCGCCGCTGCCAGTGCGCCGGGGCCGCCGCGGGCATAGACGCTCTCGCCAGCGGCCCCGCCATCGTTGCCCGCCGAATCGGTCAGCATGACCGCGGCCGTGCCCGCCATGTGCGGCCCCATCGACGTGTAGCGGATGCCACGCGTGGCGAGCATGGCGCGCAGGGCATCGGAGCGAAGGTTGTCCTCCAGGTAGTCGGCGATGGACATCGGCAGCATGCGCGTGAACTCGCGTGCCAGCCGCGCTTCCAGCCGGCGGTAGCGCCAGCCCAGGCGCAGGCCACTCACCAGCACATCGGGATGGGCCTGCTTGACGTCCGGCGGCGTCATCAGCAGCAGTCGCCAGAGCGTCGAGGCCAGCGCCCGCACCTCGGCGTCGAACGGGCTCCAGGCGGCCGCATCATGGGCCGACAGCGCCGCCAGCCCGACGGATGTGCGGTCGGCGTCGGACCACAGGGTGATGGGCCCGCCATCGCCACCCACGGAGGTGACCAGTGCCGCCGGCTGCACCAGTCGCAGGCCGTGGCCCGACAGGTCCAGGTCGCGCGCCACCGACGCGGTCAGGCGACCGACCGTGTGGGCCAGCGCCGGCACACGCGCTGCAGGCGCGATCTCGGCGGTGCCGATGGCACCACCGACGCTGTCGCGTCGCTCCAGCAGCAGCGTCCGCACGCCGGCCCGGCCGAGGTAGGTGGCGCACACGAGGCCATTGTGGCCGCCGCCCACCACGATGGCGTCCCAGCGCCGTGTGGTCATGCGGCGCCTCCCCTGCGCTTCTGCTCGAGGACCTTGAGTGCCGCCAGGCGCCCGTTGGCGCCCATGATGCCGCCCCCGGGGTGGGCCGAGGAGCCGGCCAGCCAGAGGTTCCGCACCGGCGTCTCGAAGCGGCTCCAGCCGGGCACCGGCCGATTGAAGAAGAGCTGCTCCAGCGAGAGCTCACCCTGGAAGATGTTGCCCTCCGTCAGGCCGATGTCACGCTCCATGTCCAGCGGCGTGACCACCTGGCGGTGCAGGATGAGGTCGCGGATGTTGGGCGCGCGCTCGGCGATGACGTCGATGACGGCATCTCCGAAGGCTTCGCGCTGGTCGTCCCAGGTGCCCTCGGCGAGCTGGTAGGGAGCGTACTGCACGAAGCAGCTCATGACGTGCTTGCCGGGCGGGGCCATGGTCGGGTCGACCAGCGTGGGGATGATGGAGTCGACGTACGGACGGCGACTGAAGCGGCCGGCCTTGGCATCGTCGTAGGCCTGCTCCATGTAGTCGAGAGAGGGCGAGTAGCTCATGGCGCCACGCAGGTGCTCGCCCGGACCCGGCAGGGAGGTGAACGAAGGCAAGCCGTCGAGCGCGAGGTTGACCTTGCCGGACGATCCGCGGAAGCGGAACCGCCGAACCTGCGCCTCGAACTCGGGGCTCAGCGACCCGGCGGGCAGCAGCTGCAGGAACGTGCGGCGGGCGTCGGTGGTGGCAAGCACATGCTCGGCCTCGATCTCCTCGCCGCTCTCGAGCACCACGCCGGTGGCGCGGCCCTCGCGTGTCATGACCTGGGCGACCGGGGCGTCGGTGCGGATCTCGGTGCCCAGGGCACGAGCGGCGCTGGCGATGGCGGCGGCCACCCCGCCGGTCCCGCCCTTGGGGATGCCCCAGGCACGGAAGGCGCCATCGATCTCGCCCATGTAGTGGTGCAGCAGCACATACGCGGTGCCCGGCGAGTGCACCCCGAGGTACGTGCCGATGATGCCCGAGGCGCTCATGGTGCCCTTCAGCGGTGCCGTCTCGAACCAGCGATCGAGGAACTCGGCTGCGCTCATGGTCATCAGCTGGATGAAGGTGAGCTGTGCGCGGCGCGGCAGCTCGGTGAAGTCCTTGGCCAGCGCGCCGAGCGCGGCGGCATCGCGCGGGTCGGGTCGACGCGGGTCGGTCGGGCTCATAGAGAGGATGGGCTTGATGAAGCGCGCCATCTGCGCCATCAGCCGGCCGTACTCCTGGTAGGCCTCGGCATCGCTGACGGACCAGCGGCGCAGCTCACGCAGCGTGTGCGCATGGTCGTCCGTGCGCCAGAGGTGGTCGCCCTCGACCGGCGTGAAGGTGCCGTCCAGCGGAAGGATGTGCAGGCCGTGGCGAGGCAGCTGCAGGTCGCGGATGATCTCGGGGCGCAGCAGGCTGACAACGTACGAGACGACGCTGAAGCGGAAGCCCGGGAAGACCTCCTGCGTGAGCGTTGCCCCGCCGAGGATCTCGCGCCGTTCGAGCACCAGCGTGCGCAATCCCCCCTTGGCGAGGTAGGCACCGCTGATCAGGCCGTTGTGG
>DATHSE010000311.1:0-9089 GCA_035464455.1 Anaerolineae bacterium
GTCACGGTGGTGGCGCGCTATGCCCAGGGTCTCGAAGATGCCGACGAGCATCCCGACGTCGAGCCACACGAGCGGGCTGAGCCGGCTGAGTCGGCCGCTGGTGACGAGCCGGCCGAAGCCGCGACGTGACCCGGGAGCCGACAGGGCCAGGCGAGGTCGCCCCCGAGCCTCCCGACGAGCACCGCCCGGATCCCGACGACGCTCACGAGCACGACGACGCTCACGAGAACGACGACCACCACCACGACGACCACCACCCCGACGACGCTCCGAGCCTTCTCGGTCGTCTCAGGCATTTCCTCGCGCCCCACAGCCATGATCCCGCCGCCGGCTTCGACAGCGCCCTGGAATCGAGCCGCAAGGGCATCGTCGCGGTCAAAGTCTCGCTGCTGGCGCTCATGCTCACGGCCGTCCTGCAGCTGCTCATCGTCTTCCAGACCGGCTCCACCGCGCTCCTCGCGGACACCATCCACAACTTCAGCGACGCCCTGACATCGGTCCCGCTGTGGGTCGCCTTCGTCATCGGGCGACGTGCGGCAAGCCGACGCTACACCTACGGTTACGGTCGGGCGGAGGACCTGGCCGGCCTCTTCATCGTGGTGATGATCGCGCTGAGCGCCCTCCTGGTGGCCTGGGAGTCGATCCAGCGGCTGTTCGATCCAGCCCCTATCACCGACCTCTGGCTGGTCGGCATCGCCGGCGTCGTCGGTTTCCTTGGCAACGAGGCGGTGGCGGTCTACCGCATCCGCATCGGCCGCCAGATCGGCTCACAGGCGCTGGTGGCCGACGGACTGCACGCACGTTCCGACGGCCTGACCTCGCTCGCCGTGGTCATCGCCGCGCTCGGCGTCGCACTCGGCTTTCCGCTGGCCGACCCCATCATCGGCCTCGTCATCACCGCCGCCATCCTGTGGATCCTGCGCGACGCTGCCCGTGCTGTCTTCCGGCGGCTGATGGACTCGGTGGACCCGGCCCTGGTGGCCGACATCGAACGCGTGGCTGCGGGCGTCGATGGCGTGCTCGAGGTCGAGAAGGTGCGCGTGCGCTGGTTGGGCCACCGCCTCATCGCCAGCGCCGACCTGGTGGTGAACTGCCAGCTGACGGTGGCTGCCGGCCACGACCTCGCGGAGTCCGTGCGCCACGCGCTCTTCCACCAGGTGGGCAGCCTCGATACCGTCATCGTCCACCTCGATCCCTGCGAGCACGACGGCTCCGACCATCATGCCGACACCCGCGACCATGACCTGACGCTGGCGCCCCCGCACTCGCTGCCGTGAATCCGGGTCGCATCGCCATCATCGACGGTGGCTATCGCTCCTATGGGATCGAGGCAGAAGGCGCGGCCGCGGTCGGGGCCACCATCGATGTGCGGCAATGCCGCGATGAGGACGAGGTGGCAGAGTTCGCCCGCGATGCGGTGGCGGTGATGGCCCGGCAGGGTCGCCTGAGCCGCCGTGTCATCGAGCGCCTCGGGCAGTGCCGCGTCATCGCCCGCTATGGCACCGGTGTCGACAACGTCGACCTCGAGGCTGCTACCGAGCGCGGCATCGTGGTGGCCAACGTGATCGGCTTCGGCACCCACGAGGTCGCCGAGCATGCCATCGCGCTGCTGCTCGCCGGCGCGCGCCGCATCGTCAGCCACGACCGCGCCGTCCGCGGGGGCGCCTGGGACATCGGCCAGGCCGATCCCATCGGGCGCATCACCGGCTCCACGCTCGGGCTCATCGGCTTCGGCGCCATCGCGCGTGCCGTGCTGCACAAGCTGAGCGGCTTCGAGCTGCGCACACTCGTGCATGACCCGTTCGTCGATGCTGCGATCGTGCGGGCGAGCGGAGCCGAGCCGGTGGTGCTGGACGCGCTCCTGCGTGAGGCCGACCTGGTGTCACTGCACGCACCGCTGGATCGCTCCACGCACCACCTCATCGATGCTCGTGCCCTGGCGCTGCTGAAGCCGAGCGCGGTGCTCGTCAACACCGCCCGGGGTGGTCTCATCGACACCGACGCGCTGGTGGCTGCGCTGGACGAGGGCCGCATCGCTGCGGCAGGCCTCGATGTGCACGAGGAGGAGCCACTGCCGCCTGGGCATCCCATCCGCGAGTGTGAGCGCGCCATCCTGCTCGATCACGCCGGCTGGTACTCGGAGGACTCGACGCGAGCCCTCCAGCAGGGCGCCATCGACGCCGTGGTGGCGGTGCTCCAGGGCCGGCGGCCGGCCTCGGTGGTGAACCCCGCGGTCTATGGCGGGGACTCGTGGGCGCCTGCTTCAGCCGAAGGCTGAGGCCCGGGCGCCGCCACCGATCGGCGACGCGATGGGCAGGGGCACGTTCCAGCCGATGAGCTCGCAGCCAAGGTAGTGCGGGGACTGTTGGCCGGGCGTGCAGCGAGGGCAGCCCCAATAGGCCAGGCCGCCGTCGTCCGGCAGGAAGTCGACGTGGCAGACCTCCTCCGAGGGATCGCAGCGCCGATCGTGACAGGCGCAGACACAGTCGACCGGATGGTCACAGCTGCAAACCGCGTCGGGCGAGGGCTCACGGAGCACGGTCGCGAGGATGGGGGCGTGGGTGGCCATCGAGCGACACCTCGGCTTGGCTCGAGTCCTCTACACGGCCCCCCGTGACCCGAGACCCACGTATCGTCGCAGGTGCGTCAAGTCGGCTGCTCCCGTGGGCCGTTGCGCAGGAGATCTGTCTGCCCGACGGCTACAGCTTGCGGGCGATGTCCCCGGGGCGGACGAGACCTGACTGCAGCACGATGGCGTTGGCACCACGCATGCGCATCTGGCGGCCGCGATCGGTGCTGATGAAGCGCAGCGCGTCGGCTCCCCACCACTGGCGGAACTGCAGGCAGCCGGTGTGGGGCTCAGCCTGGATCTCCAGCACGGCCTCGCCGATGCCGACGCGAGAGCCGGCGGGCATGTTCGCCTCGGAGAGGTCGAGGTCGAGGTAGAGCTGGTCGCCGCACTGGGCCCAGGCAGCCGGATCCGGATCGCCGGAGATGAGCTCGGCCACGCGCGCGTTCATCATCGTCACCTGCGCGTACGGGCTGGGCTTGTCCGAGTGCGAGCCCGGCCGGTTCACCCAGTCGTCGCCGACCAGGCCCACGTCCGTGTCGAGCTGGCCGACCTCCACGATCTCGCGCTGGCCCTTGCCCGGCCGCCGGACGACCAGACGAAGCGTGCCTGCTTCGGTGGGCGACCCCAGCAGCATGGCCATCCCCGCCTCGAGCTCGTCGACCGTGCGGTACACCATGGGAGCGAGTATGCCCCAGCGTCAGCCTCGCGTCGTCGGAACGTCACAGACACCTGCTTGCATGTGTGCCCATGAGCTCCACCTCCCCGCTGGTGCCCACCCCCGTCCCAGCCCCCTCGCCCCGCGCCACGGCCGCACGCTCCGCCGACGTGGCCGCCTTCATCGCCGGCGGCCTCGCGGCCGCGCTCGGCATCGCCGTGGGCGAGCTCATGGCCGGGCTCATCGTGGGTGCTCCGTCGCTGGTCATCGCCATCGGCGACACCGTCATCGAGAACCAGCCGCCCGGCGCCAAGGAGCTGGTGGTGGAGCTGTTCGGCAGCAACAACAAGCTGGCGCTGAATGTCGGCGTCGTCATCACCTCGATCCTGCTCGCCGGTCTGCTCGGCGTGGCCGGCCGCCGTCGCTGGAGCGTGGCGCTCATGGGGTTCGGCGCGGCCGGCGTGATCGGCCTGCTGGCGGCGCTGACGCGTCCGTTGGTGGAGCCGCTGTGGGCGGTCTTCACGGTGGCGGCGGCCATCATCCTGGCGTTGGCCGCGCTGCGGCTGATGCTGGCCACCACCCGGCCTGCCTGGGCCGCCGCGCCGGCGCCTCCTGCCGCGCGGCCCGCGGATGGCCCCCCAACCGCCGCCGCCGAGATGCCCGACTGGGATCGTCGCCGCTTCCTGCAGATCGGTGGCGGCCTGGCCGTCGGGGCGGTGGTCATGGGCACGCTCGGGCGCAACCTGCTGGCCAGCCGGCCCGGTGGCGCTGCCGCGGACGCACAGCTGCCGACAGTCACCGCGCCGACCATCGACGTGCCCGCGGGCGCGGCACTCGAGGTGGAGGGCATATCGCCGATCGTGGTGCCCAACGACCAGTTCTTTCGCATCGACACGGCACTCGTCTCGCCGCGTGTCGACGCCGCCACATGGCAGCTGCGGGTCAAGGGCCTCGTCGACCGTGAGCTGACGCTGAGCTACGACGATCTCCAGTCGATGCCCCTCTTCGAGCAGTACGTGACCATCGCCTGTGTCTCCAATGAGGTCGGCGGGCGCCTCGTGGGCAATGCCCTTTGGACCGGCGTGGACCTGCGCGAGGTGCTCGATATGGCGGGTGTCCAGCCGGATGCAGACCAGATCGTGGGTCGCTCGGTCGACGGGTTCACGGCCGGCTTCCCGACCCGCTGGGCGACCGACCCCGAGCGCCGTCCGATGATCGCCATCGGCATGAACGGCGAGCCGCTGCCCGTGGACCATGGCTACCCGGCGCGCCTCATCATCCCGGGCCTCTACGGCTACGTCAGTGCCACCAAGTGGCTGAGCGAGATCGAGCTCACCACGTGGGACGCGTTCGATGGCTACTGGATACCCCGCGGCTGGGCCAAGGAGGCGCCCATCCTGACGCAGTCGCGTATCGATACGCCGCGGGATGGTGCCCGCGTGGCTGCCGGCACGAGCGTGCCCATCGCCGGCGTGGCCTGGGCACCCGACCGCGGCATCGCCCGGGTCGAGGTGCAGGTCGACGATGGCGCCTGGCAGGAGGCCGAGCTATCCCAGCCGCTCAGCGACGCGGCCTGGGTGCAGTGGAAGCTGGTGTGGCCGACGCCGTCAGATGGAGGCCGCCACCAGCTCCGCGTTCGTGCCACTGACGGCAGCGGCGAGGTGCAGACCGCGGAGGCCACGCCGCCGGCTCCGGATGGCGCTCGTGGTCACCACGCCATCAGCGTCTCCGTCGGCTAGCGGAAGCCCGCAGTTCCTTGGCCTTCCGGCTGGCGTCGGGACCCGCGGCCCGCGCCCATTCGCGGGGTCAGGCGTCCACGTGAGTCAGGCGTCCTCGTCGAATCTGGCCCAACCATCCACGACGGTGTGGGTGGACCCGGCCACCCAGATGCTTCCAGCCTGGTCCTGGCTGATGCGCGGCCGCCCCATGCGCCCCAGCATCGTGCCCTGGCTGACCGTGTAGGGCGCGTGCACCCGACCGCTGCCGGTGAGCCACTGCGCCAGCGATGCGTTGAGGCTGCCGGTCACCGGATCCTCGACGATTTCGCCGCGGTGGTTGCTGAAGATGGCGCGCACCTCGTAGGCGCACTCGGCCCCGGGCGGGTACATCCCCACGACCCCGATGCCGACATCCTTGCCGTTGCCGGCCGGCCGCAGCGCCAGGACTGCCTCGGCCGACGCCAGCATGACCGCTACCCAGCCGGGACCGTTGTCCACCCACTGGCTGTCCACGATGTCATCCGCGCCGACGCCGAGGACGGCGGCCGAACGCTCGACATCCTCTGCTGCGACAGGCCCCCAGCGCGTCAGGGGCGGTGCCTCGAACGCAAGCAGGCCCTCGAGGCGGCGGATGGCGATGAGCCCGGCGGGGCACTGCTGCACGATGCGCCCGGCATCGCGCGGCACGCCCCCGGCGCGCAGCCAGGCGTGGCAGGTGCCAAGCGTCGGGTGCCCCGCGAAGGGCAGCTCGCCGGACGCGGTGAAGATGCGCACAGCGTAGTCGGCCGCCGGATCGCTGGGCGGCACCACGAACGTCGCCTCGGACAGGTTGCTCCAGCGCGTGAAGCGCAGCAGCTGCTCGGTCGTCAGCCCCGTGCCGTCGAGCACGACGGCCACCGGGTTGCCCTGCAGCGGCTGCGGTGAGAAGACATCGACCTGCTGGAACGGGCGCATCGCGACTCCTTGGCTGAGCTCATCGGCTGCATCGCCGGCAGCCAGCCGAGGATAGCCAGGGTCAGCCGGCCGTGGATCCCCCCTCGGTGGAGATCACCTGCGACGGCGTGCCGTGGACGGCCGGGATGGAGCCCAACCGTCCGGCCTGGTAGTCGCTGAAGGCCTGCACCACCTCCTCGCGCGTGTTCATCACGAACGGCCCCATCCAGGCGACCGGTTCGCGGATGGGCATCCCGCCGAGGATGAGCACATCCATGCTGGGGCTACGGCTCTCCTGCTGCCGGGCTGCCCGCACGGTCAGCGTGTTGCCCGCACCGTAGACAGCCAGCTGGCCCATGCTGATGGGCCGGCGCTCGGGGCCGACGTCACCATCGCCGTTGAGCACGTAGAGCAGGCCGTTGTAGTCGGCGCGCCAGGGGAGCGAGAGCTCCGCGCCGGGGCTGATGGTGGCGTGGACCTGGGTCATCGGCGTGTAGGTGGAGCCGGGCCCTGTGAAGCCCGCGATCTCGCCCGCGATGATGCGCACGAGCGCGCCGCCGTCGGGCGTCGTGACCAGCGCCACCTCGTCGGCGCGCAGATCCTGGTAGCGCGGAGCGGCCCACTTCCGGTCGCGGGGCAGGTTCACCCAGAGCTGGAAGCCGTGGAAGAGACCGCCGCTGACGACGAGGTGCTCGGGCGGCTTCTCGATGTGCAGGATGCCCGCACCGGCGGTCATCCACTGCGTGTCGCCGTTGGTGATGGTGCCGCCCCCGCCGTTGGAATCCTGGTGCTCGAAGATGCCGTCGATCATGTACGTGACGGTCTCGAAGCCGCGGTGCGGGTGCCACGGCGTGCCCTTGGGCTCGCCCGGTGCGTACTCCACTTCTCCCATCTGGTCGAGGTGGATGAAGGGGTCCAGGTCGCGCAGGTCGACGCCAGCGAAGGCGCGCCGGACGGGAAAGCCCTCGCCCTCATAGGCGCTGGGTGCGCGAGTCACGCTCTTGACCGGGCGCGGGCGCGCCGTCAACAGGTCCGGCAGCGCGATGCGGGGAAGGCTGGTGATGTCATCGACGGTGATGGCTGGCATAGGTGACTCCCGGGGGGCGGAATGCTCGTCTCCCGCATCATCCCACAAAGTAGTTGCGGCCGCAAGTATATCCACCAGCGTGATGCCTGGCTCGGGTCGGGGCTCAGGTCTCGCTCCGCTCCCGTTCGGACGCCGGGGATCCCGCGCCCTCCTGTTGAGGGGCCTGCCGCTCAAGCGTCTGCCGTTCGGCAGCGACCCGCTCGACGACGGCTTCGAACGCCTCCCAGGAGTGCACGTCGATGACGCCCGGCAGGGGTGCGTTCCAGGGCTGCACCATGCGGCAGACCACGGCCTTGGGCAGGCCTGCCCGCAGCTCCTGCAGGTGGTGCGGCGCGTCGTCAAGGTAGATGTCGCAGCCGGCGAGCGTCTTGTCCCACAGGAAGTGCACCTCCCGCGCCGGCACGCCGTGATCGGCCAGCCAGGCCAGCGAATCGGGGATGGCCCACTCGAACTTGGAGCTGACGATGGCCACGCGGTGCCTGGCGCCGATGCGCTTGATGGCCTCGATGGCTCCCGGCAACGGCGGAGCATCGCGAAAGGTGGAGCGTCCCTCGCCCTGCGCCCAGGCCCAGAACTCGGCCATGGAGCCGAAGTGCGTGAGCTGGTGCAGCCCGTCCCACTCCTGCACCAGGGAGGCGTCCAGTTCGGTCCCGAAGTCGTCGTTGTAGCGGCTCATCCAGCCGGTGTTGAAGTCGGCCAGCACACCATCCATGTCGATGCCGACCCGGACCCCGGGCAGCAGGTCGCCGAAGATGCCGTCGCGAGCCGTCACAGCGTGGCGTCGTCCATGCCGTCGCTGCCGTACAAGCGCGCGTGCGTGCGCAACGCGAAGCGGTCGGTCATGCCGGCGATGTAGTCGGCCGCCTGGGTCACGCGATCGGCATCGTTGTCGCGGTAGGAGGACGGGATGTCCTCCGGATGGCTGAGGTGATGGTCCATGAGCCGGCGGATGACCTCGATGGCAGCCGCCTGGTGGGCGCGCAGCTCGGGCGCAAGGTAGACACGCTCGAACATGAAGTCACGCAGCTCGTTCATGTCGGCGAGGACGCCCTCGTCCATGCGCACCTCGCCGCTGGCGAGCGAACCGGCGATGACCGCCTCGATCATGCCGCCGACCCACGCTGAGCCGGGCGCTCCGAAGCGGTCGGTCATGGTGACCGGAAACTCCTCGGCGCCGAGCACGCCGGCACGCATGGCGTCGAGGGCGTCATGGGTAAGGTATGCGATGCGGTCGGCGTAGCGCACGCAGTACGCCTCCTGCGTGGCCGGCGGCGGGTCGATCTTCCACGAATGGGCGCGGATGCCGTCCCGGACCTCCCAGCTGAGGTTGATGTCCTCGAGGGCCTCGTAGATGCGTACCGACTGCGACGCGTGATGCCATCCGCCGGAGGTCGGGAAGTACGGCGAGAGCGCCTCCTCGCCGGTGTGACCGAAGGGGGAGTGGCCCACGTCGTGGCCCAGGCCGATGGCCTCCGCCAGCGACTCGTTGAGCGACAGTGCCGCCGCCAGTGCCCGTGCGATCTGCGTCACCTGGATGGTGTGCGTGAGACGCGTCACGTAGTGGTCACCTTCCGGGTTAAGGAAGACCTGCGTCTTGTGCTTGAGCCGCCGGAAGGCCTTGCTGTGCATGATGCGGTCGCGGTCGCGCTCGAAGGACGTGCGCATGCCATCGGGCTCTTCCGGGCGCGCCCGGCCGCGGGAGTCGCTCGAGCGGAATGCTGCCGGCGCGAGCCGGCTGCGCTCCTCCGCTTCCCGGGCCAGCCGATCGCGCAGGATGAGGCGTCCGCTCGCGCTGCTGCCTGGCACGGGGTTCACCGGGCGGTCGCCGCCTCCCGCACCAGATCCACCTCGGCGACCGCCTTTGCCTCCGAGCCCTCGATGATGCGTCGCCGGATGGAGCCGGAGATGGTGTCGACGATGATGGTGGCGACGATGACCACCAGGATGGCCGTGGCGGCCTTGTCCCAGCGCCCGAAGGTGATGGTCTGCTGCAGCAGGAAGCCGATGCCGCCGGCGCCCACCACGCCGAGCACGGCGCTGGCGCGGATGTTGATCTCGAAGCGGTACAGCCAGAAGCCGATGAGCTCGGGCAGCACCTGTGGCACCACGCCCCAGCGCTGCACC
>DATHSE010000312.1:0-11097 GCA_035464455.1 Anaerolineae bacterium
CGCCCTCGCGGCGGTCATGGCGGTTCCGGTCGTAGCCCAGGAGGCACCCGAACCGTTCGCCGACGACGCCAAGCCATACGTCCCCATCGTCTCGAAGGGCTTCCAGCACCAGTTCTGGCAGGCCGTCAAGCTCGGCGCCGAGGAGAAGGCGGCTGAGCTGAACATGGACGTCAACTTCATCGGCCCCGCGAGCGAGTCCGACGTGGCGATCCAGATCGAGATGCTGCAGGCCGAGTACGACAAGAGCCCCGACGCCGTGTGCTTCGCGGCGCTGGACAGCATCGCCGCGAACCCGCTGCTGGAGCAGATGCAGGCCGACGGCATCCCCGTCATCGCCTTCGACTCCGGCGTCGACAGCGACATCCCCATCACCACGGCTGCGACCGACAACGTCGCTGCCGCGGCGCTGGCGGCGGACAAGATGGTCGAGCTGGCCGGTGACACCGGCAAGGTCGGCGTCATCGTCCACGACCAGACCAGCCGCACCGGCATCGATCGCGGCGATGGCTTCATCAACCGCATGACCGAGATGTACCCGAACATCGAGATCGTCGGCCCGCAGTACGGCGGTGGCGACCAGCTCAAGTCGACCGACCTGGCCAAGGCGATGCTGACGGCCAACCCCGACATGATCGGCTTCTTCGGCGCCAACGAAGGCTCCGCCATCGGTGTCGTGAACGCCGTCAACGAGCTCGACCTGGCCGGCGAACTCGTGGTCATCGGCTATGACTCCGGTATCGCCCAGATCAACGCCATCCGCGACGGCCTCATGGCCGGCGCAGTCCAGCAGAGCCCCATCGGCATCGGCGCCAAGTGTGTCGAGGCCGCGGCCATGGCTCTCCAGGGCATGGAAGTGCCCGTCAACATCGACACCGGCTTCCTGTGGGCCGACGCGTCGAACATCGACGATCCCGACGTCCAGGCTGTCCTCTACGAGTAGGCCTGAGCGCCAGATCTAGCCAGACCGACGGGGCTGCCGCAACTTCGAGTGGCGGCCCCGTTCGTCGTATCCATCCCACGCGAGGGACCCATGGCACCTGACCTGCTGGTGCGGATGCAGGGCATCGACAAGAGCTTCCCCGGTGTGAAGGCGCTCGAAGACGCCAGCTTCGAGCTGCGTCCGGGCGAGGTCCACGCGCTCGTGGGCGAGAACGGCGCGGGCAAGTCCACGCTGATGAAGGTCCTGACGGGTATCTACAGCCGCGATGCGGGGACCATCGAGTACATGGGCCAGCAGGTCGAGATCCCCAACCCGCGAGCGGGTCGGGACCTGGGCATCAGCATGATCCACCAGGAGCTGGTGCTTGCTCCCCATCTTACGGTCGCCCAGAACATCTACATGGGGCGCGAGCCCCGCGGCCGGTTCGGCTTCACCGTCGACGACAAGGCCCAGGTCGCCCAGACCGCGGAACTCATAGGTCGCCTCCACCTCAAGCTGGATCCGACCGCCAGGGTCATGGATCTGAAAGTGGCCCAGCAGCAGATGGTCGAGATCGCGAAGGCCCTGTCCCTCGATGCCTCCGTGCTGATCATGGATGAGCCGACCGCGGCACTGACCGACACCGAGATCGATGAGCTGTTCCGCATCATCCGTTCGCTGCGCGAGCAGGGCAAGGGCATCGTCCACATCTCGCACCGGCTCGAGGAGCTGCGCCAGATCTCCGACCGCGTCACCGTCATGCGCGATGGCCGGCACGTGGCGACCGTGGAGACCGAGTCCGCCACCATCGACGAGATCATCTCGATGATGGTGGGGCGGACCATCTTCGAGGAGGCTCCTCGCGTGCGCGAGGACGCGGATACGGCCGAGGTGGTCTTCGAGGTCCGCGGTCTCTCGCGCGGACGCGCCGTGCAGGACGTCTCGTTCGAGCTCCGGCGCGGCGAGATCCTCGGCGTCGCGGGCCTGGTGGGCGCCGGCCGAACCGAGCTGGCGCGGCTCATCTTCGGCGCCGACAGCAAGGACGCCGGCGAGATCCTGGTCAAGGGCGAGCTGGTCGACATCAGCAGCCCGGCCGAGGCCGTGGCCCTCGGCATCAGCTACCTCTCCGAGGACCGCAAGCGGCACGGCCTGGCGCTGGGCCTGGACCTCGAGACCAACGTTGCCCTGGCCTCGTTCGGCAGCTTCGTCAAGGGCCTCGGCCAGGTCGACACCAAGCGCACCGCGGAAGCCGCCGAGCAGCGCGTGGCGGAGCTAGACATCAAGACGCCGAGCATCAAGCAGAAGGCGCGCAACCTGTCGGGCGGAACGCAACAGAAGGTGGTCATCGGCAAGTGGCTCACGGCCCTCACCGACATCCTGATCTTCGACGAGCCCACCAGGGGGATCGACGTGGGTGCCAAACAGGAGATCTACCACCTGCTCAACGAGCTGGCGGCCCAGGGCAAGTCGATCATCATGATCAGCTCGGAGCTGCCGGAGATCCTGCGGATGAGCCACCGCATCATCGTGATGTGCGAGGGTCGGCTCACCGGCGAGCTGACCGCGGCTGAAGCGGATCAGGAACGAATCATGACGCTCGCCACCCAGCGCGAGTCCGTGGCCCAGGCGACGAGTTGAGAAGGACACAGATGCAGAGCGCAGTGAAACGATCCGGATCGATCTTCAAGTCAGACGCCGTCCAGCGTCTGCTGGCACTGGGTGCCCTGGTCATCCTGGTCATCTTCTTCACGCTGGCGTCCGAGCACTTCCTGACCTTCAGCAACTGGAAGGGCATCCTGCTGGCGACGTCGACTGTCGGCATCCTGGCCATGGGTGTCACCTTCGTCATCATCACGGCCGGCATCGACCTGTCCATCGGCACGGTGATGACGTTCTCGGCCGTGATGACTGGTGTGCTCATAACCAATCTCGGCCTACCGGTCCCCATCGGCATCGTGGGCGGGATCGGGGCGGGCACCGTGATGGGCATCATCAACGGCGTCCTCGTGGCGCGTTTCGGCCTGCCGCCCTTCATCGCCACCTTGGGCATGCTCAACGTCGCCCGTGGCCTGGCGCTCATCATGTCGAACCTTGCGCCGATCTACTTCCCCGACGCTCCCGGCTTCAACGAGGCCTTCATGGGCTCCATCATCGCGTCCGTGGGTGGCCCGGACATCCCCAACCTCATCTTCGTCTTCTTCGGCGCCGCCATCGTGGCCGGCTTCATCCTGTCGAAGACGATCATCGGGCGCTACATCTTCGCCATCGGCAGCAACGAGGAGGCGACTCGCCTCTCGGGCGTGCGCACCATGCGCTACAAGGCCTCCGCCTACATCCTGAGTGGCATCTTCGCCGGCCTCGCCGGCGTGGTCATCGCGGCCCGGCTCAACTCCGCGCAGCCGGCGGTCGGCTTCGGCTATGAGCTCGATGCCATCGCCGCGGCCGTCATCGGCGGGACCTCGCTCGCCGGCGGCGAGGGTTCCATCTTCGGCACTGTCATCGGCGCGTTCATCATCAGCGTGCTGACCAACGGCCTGCGCCTGCTGTCCGTGCCGCAGGAGTGGCAGACGGTCGTGACCGGCTGCATCGTCATCCTGGCCGTCTACCTGGACATCCTCAGGCGGCGCCGCCGAACCTGATCGGGCGCCTGCATCGCGGCTGCGCCGGGAGGCTAGCGCAGCTTGACCGCGGTGCCGAAGGCGAGGATCTCGCTGACGCCGGTGCTGATCATCGACGTCGTGTAGCGCACCGCCACGATGGCATCGGCGCCCTGCGCCTGGGCGGCGGCGATCATGTTGGCGGTGGCCTCGTCGCGGGTCTCGGTGATCAGCTTGGAGTACTCGGGCACGGCACCGCCGAAGATGTTGCGGAAGCCCGCGGTGATGTCATAGCCGATGCCACGGGCGCGGGCGGCGTTGCCGCGAACCAGGCCGATGGTCTCGCCGATCTCGCGGCCCGCGATGGTCTCGGACGTGGACAGGATCATGTGGCTGGGCTCCTCTGCGTCGGGTGTGCGCATTCGCGGACCCCGTTGGGCTAGGGTCACCGGGTGAGCACAGCGTACGACGTCGCGCGGACCCCGTCGCTCGGCCCCAACTATCGCAAGCTCTGGTCGGCCGCCGCGGTGAGCAACCTGGCCGACGGCGTGTTCGTGGTGGCCCTGCCGCTCATCGCGGTTTCGCTGACGAACTCGCCGGCACTGGTGGCCGGCGTGTCCATCGCGGGCCGGCTGCCATGGCTCGTGTTCGTCCTCGTCGCGGGCGCCCTCGCAGACCGGCTGGACCGCCGCGCCACGATGCGCAACGTGCAGCTGCTGCGCGTCCTCGTGGTCGGGCTGATGGTCGTGCTGGCACTGGCCGACGGGCTATCACTGCCGGTGCTCTACGTGGCTGCCTTCGTGCTCGGGATCGGCGAGACGCTCTTCGACACGGCCGCGCAGTCGATCATGCCCAACATCGTCCCGAGGGAGCTCCTGAGCCGGGCGAACGGTCGCCTCTACGCCGTCGAGCTGACGATGAACGCCTTCGTGGGTCCGCCCCTGGGAGGCTTCCTGGTGGCGATCTCCGTACCGCTCGCCCTCGGTGGCAGCGCCATCGGCTACGGCCTCGCGGCGCTGGGGCTGGCGCTTCTCATCGGTACCTTCAAGCCGACACCCGTGGGGCCGGCGGGGGCGATGATCCGACAGATCCGCGACGGCCTGGAGTTCCTCTGGCGCAACCCGGTGCTGCGGCCGCTGGCCATCATGGTGGCGGCCTCCAACCTGGCCGGCTCCGCCGTCACGGCCATCTTCGTGCTCTATGTCGTGTCGCCCGGTCCGATGGGACTCGACGAGATCGGCTACGGGCTGCTCATCACCAGCATGGCCGTGGGCGGGGTCGCCGGCTCACTGATCGAGGAGCGCCTGGAGCTGCGGATCGGGCGCTCCAACGTGCTGTTCGGCGTGGTCATCGTATCTGGCTCTGTCATGCTCATCCCGGCGCTCACGGCCAACGTGGCGGTGGTCGGCGCCGGCATGGTGGCGATGGGTGCCTCGTTCACGATGTGGAACATCATCACCGTGTCGCTGCGCCAGCGCATCACGCCTGACCACCTGCTCGGTCGCATGAACGCCAGCTACCGACTGTTCGCCTGGGGCGTCATGCCCGTGGGTGCCCTCCTGGGAGGGCTGCTGGCGGAAGTCCTGGGACTGCACGCGGTGTTCGTGGCCGCTGCCGCCACCAGCCTCGCCATGCTCTTCTTCCGTCGTTACCTGACCGACGCGGCGCTCGATGCCGCCGAGCCGCCGGAGGAGCCGGCGGACGTGTCTCGGGCTGCGACGTAGCGGGGCGGCGCGTCTGCACTTCCGCTGCCTGAGCCCCTGCTGCCAGCGTCCGTTGGCGGGCTGCCTGAGCCTCTGCTGCCAGCGTCCGTCGGCCATACGAGCAGGTCTGCGCCATCGCACGGGTCCCGCCGGTGGCCTTGCCTGCGGGCTCGATGAGCCCGGTGCCATGGCGCAACGGGCATCCGGCACCGGTAGGCCTGACCCAAGTACGGGTTGTTGCAGGGCGGAGCGGACGCCACCATGCAGCCCAACACCTCGATGGACCGCATCACACGTGCCCTCATCGATCCAGGTGCGCTCGGTCGACCAGTGGCGCCGAGCCCCGAGCATCCAGTGCCGAGCATCGTCCAGCAGCCCACTGAACGCGAGGTAAGGAACGTTAGATGGCGTCCATGGCAGTCAACGAGCTCGGTCCGATGCTCACCGCGAGCGAGGTCGCTGAGCTTCTCCATCTGCATGTCAACACGGTCAAGCGCCTCGGGGACCGTGGTGAGTTGCCCTTCTATCGTGTCTGCAAGCGGGGAGACCGTCGCTTCCGCCTGGAAGACGTGATGACCTTCCTGGCGCGGAACCGCTAGAAGAGCCATCGACGGGCCCGCCCCCGGGCCGGCCCGATCGCCTGCCCCATGCCGCCGGTGCCTCGAGACCGGCGGCGTCGGCCTGTAGGGCGGCGTCACCGCGCGGCGTCGGCCTGTCCGGCGTCACCGCCCGGCGTCGGCCTGTCTTGCGGCGTCACCGCCCGGCAGGGGTCGGCCTGGCAAAAGGCGCGACCTGCGCCCGCGTCACCCGTGCCCGATGCACCTCTGGGCGGTTCGCGCCGCATCTTGGCCACATGTCCGTCCGGGAGCCGTTAGGCGGCAAGTCCGGCTCGGCGCGGAAGCGTGCCTCGGACCTGGTCGTGCCTCCAAGCGTGGCGAGGCACGGAGATGCCTTCGGCTGCGACCCGACACCGCCCCACGACGCCACTCCATCCGTCTACGGGCCCCCACCCGGACATCTGACGAAGAACCCCGCGGCAACGCCCTATTGCGCGGCAACGCCCTGTTGCGCGGCAAGGCCCTGTTGCGGCGCTCCGGCCCAGCGCCAGGGCACGGCCCGCCACAGCGCCAGGGCACGCTCCGGCCCAGCTCTAGCCTCCGGTCGCCGCTCGCGCCTGCCCCACCCAGTCCTCGCGCCGGATGCGATCGGCCCCGACGTGGATCTGTGCTGCGACCGTGTCGATGTCGGCATCGCTCCAGGCCGCGATCTGTGCCAGCGTGGTCACGCCCATGGCCCCCAGTCGCTCGGCACTGCGCACACCGATGCCCTTGATCGAGGTGAGCTCGTCGCCACCGCCCGACGGCGCAGCCGCCGTCGATGGGGTGGCGCTCTCGGCTCCACCTGGACCGGCCGGCTGCCTCGCCGAGGTCTTGGCCGGCTTCCGGCTGCGCGCCTCGCTACCCCGCTTTCGTTTCGCCCACACCGCGGCACCCGTCGCGCTCGCGGCGGCGGCCAACGTGGCGACCAGCGCGCCGATCTTCGTCTTCATCCTGCGCTCTCCCGTCCTGTCCTGCTCAGTGCTGCCCCCAGCGTTCCGCGTGCACGACCTCGTGGTAGCCCTTCCGACCGCCGCGCCGCGGCGAGCGGGCAAGGTCTTGAGGGTCAGCCGGCCAACCCAGCGCGATGATGTACTGGCACTGCTTGTCTGCCGGAAGGCCCAGCACATCGGCGGCCAGGTCGAAATCCTGCACCGTGATGGGGCACGAACCGATGCCCATGGCCCAGGCGGTGAGGGTGATGTTCTGGGCTGCCCGGCCGAGGTCCCACAGCACCGAGCGCGCATGGTCGGGATCGGGTGCGTCCACGACCAGTGCGATGGCGGCCCCTGCGTACGGCAGGTGCTTGGCGTAGATCGTCACCCCCGAGAGACGGCTGAGCGACTCAGCGTCGCGGATGGTGACGAAGTCCCAGCGCTGCGTGTTCTTCGATGAGCCCGTCTTGCGCGCGGCATCGGCGATGGCGTGGACCTCGTCCTCTGTCAGTGGCTGGGGTCGGTAGTCGCGGATGACCCGCAGTGTCCGGATGGCCTCGATCGCGTCCATGCACTGAGTCTATCTGCCGGCAGGGCCGTAGACTGCGCGGATGCCGACACTGCACGGTTTCCCCGCCGTCATCGAGGTCGTGGTCGAGATCCCGGCCGGGAGCCGCAACAAGTACGAATACGACGAAGAGGCCAGGGTCATCCGCCTCGACCGGGTCCTCTCCTCGGCCGTCTACTACAACTTCGACTACGGTTTCATCGAGGGCACGCGTGCCGACGACGGCGACCACACCGACGCGATGCTGCTCATCGACGAGCGGACCTTCCCCGGCTGCCATGTCTGGGCCCGCCCGGTGGGCGTGCTGAAGATGGCCGACGAGAAGGGCGTCGACTACAAGGTGCTGTGCGTCGCACTCGCAGACCCGTTGTACGCCCATCTCGAGGCCCTGCCCCAGGTGTCGCCGCACAAGCTCCGCGAGATCGAGCAGTTCTTCCACACCTACAAGAACCTCGAGGACAAGTCCGTCGAGATCGACGGCTGGGCGGGCGTGGCGGAGACGCTCGAGATCCTCCGCACCGACCACCAACGCTGGCTGGCTGAGCGGGAGGCCGCCGAGCGGGCCGAGAAGCAGGCCGCCAGGGCGTAGTCCGGTGGTCACCAGGTTCGAGCTGCTCGACATCGGCGGGCGGGAGGTCAGGGTCACCAATCCCGAGAAGGTCTACTGGGCCGGTCCCGGGTACACCAAGCTGGACCTTGTGCGCTACTACCTCGCGGTGGCCGAGGGCGCCCTGCGAGGCGCGGGTGGGCGACCGATGGCGCTCAAGCGATTCGTCGATGGAGCCGCCGGCGACTTCTTCTTCCAGAAACGCGCACCCGATAAACGGCCGCAGTGGATCGAGACCGTGGATCTGACGTTCCCCTCCGGTCGCTCCGCCGAGGAGATCGTGCTGCGGGACGCAGCCTCCCTGGCCTGGGTCGTCAACCTCGGCTGTCTCGACCTCAACCCTCACCCGGTGCGCGCGGATGACCTCGACCACCCCGACGAGCTGCGGGTCGATCTTGATCCGGTGCCGGGCGTGTCCTGGTCGGACGTGCGCACCGTTGCGCTCGTGACACAGGAGGCGCTCGATGCCGTCGGGCTGGTCGGCTGGCCCAAGACCTCGGGCTCACGCGGCATCCACGTCAACATCCGCATCGAGCGCCGCTGGACCTTTTCGCAGGTGCGTCGGGCGGCGCTCGCCCTGGCGCGGGACGTCGAGGCGCGTGCCCCTGCCATCGCCACCAGCAAGTGGTGGAAGGAGGAGCGGCACGGCGTCTTCCTCGACTACAACCAGAATGCCAAGGACCGCACCGTGGCCTCGGCCTACTCCGTGCGGCCCACGTCCGACGCGCGTGTCTCGATGCCACTGGCGTGGCACGAGGTGCCGGATGTCGTGGCCGAGGACTTCACACTGGCCACGGTGCCGGCGCTCTACGCCGCCCGGGGTGACCAGGCTGAGGGTATCGACGAGGCGACCGGTTCGCTCGAGGCGCTGCTCGAGCTCTCCGCGAGGCATGAGGCGGAGGGCATGGGCGACGCTCCATGGCCACCGCATTACCGCAAGCAGGCCGGCGAGCCATCCCGGGTGCAGCCCTCCAAGCGCCGCTCGGAGCGGGCTGCGGCGACCGGGGGCCGCCGTCGGAGCAGCAAGCCGCTCATCGAGATCGCGCGTGCCGCGCGCAAGCACGACGCGCTGGCTGGCCTGGAGCGCTGGACGGCGCGCTACCCGGACGTGGCAGCGCAGCTGCAGCCGGCCGACATCCTGGTCGACGCCATGCGCGGCCGCTCCACGACCTGGACGCGCATCCGCGTCAACCTCGAGCACGTGCCTGCAGCGGAGCGGCCCCCGCAGGAGCCACTCGACCCCGACTACGATCCATGGGCGGAACACCGCGCTGGCCGATCGTGAGTCCGTCCTCGTGGTTCCGGTCGTGAGGCTGGCGGGATGATCAGTCGCTCGCGCCCACCTGCAGGGAGCCGCCGGCGTCGCGCGGTCGAGACGATGGCGTCGGGACCGGTCAGTCGGCGGCCGGTGCGAAGGTATCGCGGATGGCGGCGATGATCGCGCCCGGTGCGTCCTCCTGGATGTAGTGCCCTGCCGTCGGGAGCTCGATCACCTTGGCATCGGGGAACGATCGCTGCCAGCGTCGGAGCACGGCGGCCGACCCCAAGGCCGGGTCCTTGGCGCCGCGGAACAGTACGATCGGCTTGCCCCGCAAGTTGGCGTCGACACGTCGCTCGAGCTCAGCCAGCCACGGCCCGGCTGCTCGGATCTGCCGCGGGAAGGCGGCGATCCCGGCACGGTGAGCCGGCGTCGGGACGACATCGACGTAGTGCTGGAACTCGGCACTCGGCACATCCGCCTGCAGGGTCCGCTTCATGAGATTGGTCACGAAGAAGTTGCGCCTCCGGATGAGGACCTGCATCGGGGCTGAGCCCATGCCCAGGCTGAAGGCCTTGAGGGCCCAGGTGTCGGCCGGCCAGAACCAGGTGTTGCCCATGACCAGGCCACTGAAGCGTTCGCTCATCCGGGATGCGGTGTCCATGCCGATGGGGCCGCCCCAATCCTGGCCCATGACGACGGCATCCTCCAGGTCCAGGTGGCCCACCAGCTCCCTGATCACGCCCGCATGCTCTGCTGGGGTGTAGCGGTAGTCACCGGCGGGGTGGATCGAAAGGCCGAACCCGGGGTAGTCGGGGGCGATGCAGCGGAAGCGGTCGCGGAGCCCAAGGATGATCTTCCGGTACAGGAAGCTCCAGTCGGGGTTCCCATGCAGCAGGAGCAGTGGCGGGCCGATGCCCTCATCCACGTAGTGGACAGGGCCGATCGAGCTGTCGAACCAGCGCGATTCGAAGGGGTACAGCTCGCGCGAGGGCTCGAACGAGACGACGCTATCGGGACGTTCCATCCATCTCTCCTGGCTGCCAGGCAGTCCGTGTACGGGCGCAAGGAAGGGGTTCCGCCGGGCGGCGACCGCGTCGGCCGCTCACGTCGCCTCCGGGACGACCACGTCGGAGGACGGGTCCGAAGCCGGCGCAGGCTCGCCCAGCGCCATCGTGTCAGCATCAGGGTCCGGTGAGTCGTCGGCAGTCGGCCTGGACGGGAGGTCGGTGCCCATCAGGGAGAGCAGCGTGCGCCAGGTCGTGGCCACCACGCCGATGGCGGGGACAGCCAGGAACATGCCCGCGATGCCCGCCACAGCGGAGCCGGCGGGAATGGCGACGAGCACGATGGCCGGGTGGATGTGCGTGGTGCGCCCATAGACCAGCGGCGCCACGATGTTGCCCTGCACGAGGTTGAAGACGAGGGTCCAGATGCCCATGACCAGGATGTCGATGGGCTGGCCCACCGCGACGGCGACGAGGAAGGCGACCCCGGTTGTGAGCAGGCTGCCGATATAGGGGATGAAGCCGCCGAAGAACGAGAGCACGAAGACCGGCAGCGCGAGCGGCAGGTCCAGCACGACCATGATGACGAGCTGGCTGGCGGCGCCCACGAACGAGATGGCGGCCGTGCCGACCATGTAGCCACCCAGGACCTCGAACGCGCGCCCGCCGGCTGCGGTGAGCTGGCGCGCCACGTCTCCTTGCGCGCGCGACAGCACCCGGTCCCGCAGGCTCGCGCCGTCCCGCAGGAAGTAGAACGCCAGCAGGACGCTAAGGAGCACGATGGTGCCGAGAGCGGCGAGACCTGAGGACCAGCTGCGGATCAGCTCGAGGGTGCCGCTCACGCCGGCAGCCAGCGCATCCTGGCCGATCTGGAGATGTCCATCCGCGGTGTCGTTGACCGAGGCCG
>DATHSE010000313.1:0-1699 GCA_035464455.1 Anaerolineae bacterium
ATGGGGCCGATGGGCAACGACAGGCGGGCGCCGTAGACGACACGGCTGAAGATGTCGCGGCTGTTGCCGTCGGTGCCGAGATAGGTCTGCATCTGGTCCTGCGGACAGCCCAGCAGGTGGATGCAGGGATCGGCTCGCCGCCCCGGCTCGCCCGGTCCGTTGAGGTTGTCGAGCGGGTCGTACGGCGCGATGACGTCGGCGAAGACGGCCGTGAGCACGAGGAAGGTGAGCAGCACGAGGCCCACCTGCGCCGAGCGCTGCGAGAGGATGTTGCCCAGGGTCTCTCGCCAGTGCAGGTAGCGAACGGACCGAGCACGTGGCGGAACCACGATGGCAGTGTCGGCGGGATCGGATCGAGCGGTCCTGCGGTGGGGCTCACTTGAGACGGATCCGCGGGTCCAGGAACGCGTAGGAGATGTCGACCACGAGGTTCACGGAGAGGTAGACCAGGGCGATGACCAGCGTGAAACCCTGCACCACGATGTAGTCGCGGCCGACGATGGAGTCGTACATCGTGCGGCCCACGCCGGTGAGGTTGAAGACGGTCTCCGTCAGCACGGCACCCGCCAGCAGCAGGCCCAGCTGCAGGCCGATGATGGTCACCACCGGCAGCATGGCGTTGCGGAAAGCGTGCTTCCGAAGCACGCTGCGTTCGGCCACACCCTTGGCGCGAGCGGTGCGGATGTAGTCAAGGCCGAGCACCTCCAGCAGGGACGAGCGCGTGATGCGCGCGATGATGGCCAGCGAGATGGTGCCCAGCGCGATGACCGGCAGGATGAGGTGTCGAACGGCGTCGATGAGCTGCTCCCACTGCAGCGTGATGAGGAAGTTGAAGGTCAGGATGCCGGACATGAAGTCCAGCACGGCACGAGGCAGGCCCGTGACCCCCTCCAGTCCGAAGGCCTGCGGGATGGTCTCGAACTGCATGCCCGGCGAGAGCCGACCGGATGGCGGCAGTCCCACGCGCACCCCCAGCCACTCCATGGTCAGCGACGGCAGCGCCACGGCGAAGAGGAACTGCAGGATGAGCGCCAGGACGAAGATGGGGATGGACACGCCGAGGATGGCGACGAACATGGTGGTGACGTCGGTCTTGGAGTTCCGTCGCAGCGCCGAGATGAGCCCCAGGATGACGCCCATGACCGAGGCGAACAGCAGGGCGTAGACCGCCAGCTCGATGGTCGTGGGCAGGCGCTCGATGAGGATCTCGGTCACCGGTCGGCCGTAGCGGATCGAATCGCCAAGGTCCCCTTGGGCCAGCTGCTGCAGATACAGCAGGAACTGCACCGGGATGGGCTCGTTGAGCCCGAACCGCTCGTTGAAGGCGTTGCAGATGGCCTCCGTGGCCCGTTCTCCGAGCGCCGACAGACAAGGATCGCCCGGCAGCAGCCGCGCGATCGCGAAGACGATGAAGACGATGCCGAGCAGCGCGGGGATGCTGAGCAGCAGGCGTCTGACGATGTACTGGGTCATCCCACCCCGTGGTCAGGGGCCGGTGTCGGACCGGCCGCCGATGCGTTGCGAGGGGCGCCACCGGCTGGTGGCGCCCCTCGGTTCTCTCGAAGAGGCTAGATGCTACTCCTCTGCGGCCGGCGGGTTGAGGAACCCACCCCACAGGGAGGAGAAGTACGTGAAGCTGCCGTCACGTCCGACGTGCAGCGGGTTGGCGGCATCCCACTGGCCGGCATACGACGTGACG
>DATHSE010000314.1:0-7494 GCA_035464455.1 Anaerolineae bacterium
GGCATCAACCTCGTGGTCCTGCTGCTCGTCGCTGTACTGCCGTTCACGACCAGCCTGATGGTGGTCAACCTGTCCACCCCAGCCATGGGCGGCGCGGTCCTCGTGTACGGCGTCAACGTCCTGCTGGCCTCCATGGCACTCCGCATCATGCTGGTGTATCTCGGCCGCGAGCGCTCGCTGCTCATCGACGACATGGCCGACGACTACCTGTCCCTCATCGTGCGTGCCCGCTGGATCGCCATCGCCGTCAACCTCGTCGCCGTCGTCATCGCCATCGCTGCGCCACTCGCGGCGGTGGTCCTCTACGTGCTGATGACGATGACGATCTTCATGGCACCGCTGCTCAGGGTTCGCCGGCGCCGGACGTAGGTGGAAGCCTCGGCGGCCGGACCGCCCCTGGGCCTAGATGGTGGCCAGGGCGGCGGCAGCGGCCTCGGTCCAGTCGAGGATGGCAGCCGTCACCGGCGGGAACAGGCCGATGAGGATGGTCGCGCCGGCTGCCAGCAGCAGACCCGCCTTGGTGTACCAGCCGATGCTCAGCGCCGGCGCATCCTCGGCCGGCTGGCGCATGTACATGTAGACCACGACACGCAGGTAGTAGAACGCAGCCATGGCGGCGTTGAGCATCATGATCACCGCCAGGATCGCCATGCCGCCGCCGACCTCCAGGGCACTCAGCACCACGATCGCCTTGGCGAAAAAGCCCGCCAGCGGCGGGATGCCCGTCAGTGAGAGCAGGAAGATCGTCATCAGCAGGGCTGGCACCGCCGCCCGATAGCCCAGGCCGGCGAACGTCGCGAGCTGGCTGGTCACACCGGGGCGACGCTGCAGCGCGGCCACCACGGCGAAGGCGCCCAGGTTCATGAAGGCGTAGGCGACGCTGTAGAAGAGCACGCCCTGGATGCCGCTCGACGCCACGGCTGGGTCGTCGGCGGTGGCGAAGACCACCAGCCCGACCATGATGTAGCCGGTGTGCGCGATCGACGAATACGCCAGCATGCGCTTGATGTTGTCCTGGCCCAGGGCGGCCAGGTTGCCCACGGTCATGGTGACTGCCGCCAGCACGCCCACGACGAGCGCCCACTCTCCGCGCAGCGGTTCCAGCGCCTCCACGAAGATGCGCAGGATCAGTGCGAAGGCGGCGATCTTCGGACCGACCGACAGGTAGCCGGTGACCGGGGTGGGGGAGCCCTGGTAGGCGTCGGGTGTCCAGTAGTGGAAGGGCACGGCCGCGATCTTGAAGAGCACACCGACCGACAACAGTGCCAGGCCCATGGCCAGCGCCAGCGGCAGTGGCTGGCTGCCGTCGAAGACCGCGCCCAACGCCTCGGCGATGCCCGAGACCTGCGTGTTGCCCGTGAAGCCCAGGACGAAGGCGAGGCCGAAGAGCAGGATGGCGCTGGAGAACGACCCCAGCAGGAAGTACTTGATAGCGCCCTCGGTGGAGAGCCCATCTCGCTTGGCGAAGCCGGCCAGCAGGTAGCCCGGTAGCACCAGCAGCTCGAGGCCGAGGAAGAGCACCAGCAGGTCCTGGCCGCCGGCGATGAGCATGCCGCCGCTGATGGCGAAGAGCAGCGTGGCCGCGAACTCGGGCAGCGGCAGCTTGCGTGGCACCAGGTAGTCGGGCGCGAAGAGCAGCGTCAGCAGGCCGATGGAGATGAAGGCCAGGTCGAGCAGCGACGTCAGCAGGTCGCGCGTGTACAGGGCCGGGTCGCCGATGGACCCCGGGGCGCTGAAGTAGCCCATGTCCCAGGGCAGTGGGCCGACCGCGAGCGTGGACGCCAGCGCCACCAGCAGCCCGCCCACGCCGATGGCCATGATGAGGTCGTCGCGATCAGGCACGAACAGGTCGATGAGGACGATGGCCAGGGCCAGCCCCACCACGATGAGGAACGGCAGCAGCGTCAGCAGCGCGTCTGTGGCCATGGCAACAGCCCCGCGCTGGTGTCGGCCGCACTCGCGGCGGCCTCAGCCACGACGGCAAGCACCTGGTCCAGCGGCAGCGCCACGAGGTCCAGCACCAGGGCCGGGAAGAGCCCCAGCGCCACCGTCAGCACCACCAGCGGCGCCAGAGTGGCAGCCTCGATGCGGTTGACGTCAGTGAGCCGGGAGCCCAGCCCCTTGAGGAAGTCGGTGACGTCGCCCATGATGATGTTCTGCACCATGTACAGCAGGTACACGGCAGCGAAGATGACGGTGAACGCCGCGACGTAGCCGATCCACGAGAGCGCCGCCACCGACCCCAGCAGCACCAGGAACTCGCCCACGAAGCCGGCCAGTCCGGGCAGGCCCGCCGAGGCCAGGCTGAAGAACACCATCAACGTGGCGAACACCGGCACCCGCTGGCCCAGGCCGCCCATCCTGGCGATGGTGCGGTCGTGTGTGCGCTCGTAGATGACGCCGACGAGCAGGAAGAGCGCGCCGGTGATGAGGCCATGCGCGACCATCTGGAAGACCGCTCCCTGCACGCCCTGCTCGTTGAACACGAAGATGCCCAGCGTCACGAAGCCCATGTGGCTGACCGACGAATACGCGATCAGGCGTTTGAGGTCGGGCTGGCGGATGGCTACGATGGCGCCGTAGAGCATGCCTGCGATCGAAAGCGCGATGACGAGCGGCGCCAGGTCGTTGGCGGCATCGGGAAAGAGCGGCAGGTTCAGGCGGATGAGACCGTAGCCGCCCAGCTTCAGCAGCACGCCGGCGAGGATGACCGAGCCGGCGGTGGGCGCCTCGGTGTGGGCGTCCGGCAGCCACGTGTGGAGCGGCCACATCGGCACCTTGATGGCGAAGGCCAGGAAGAAGCCCAGGAAGGCCCACAGCTGCAGCGTCGGGTCGAAGCCGAACTCGACCAGCTTCAGGTAATCGAAGGCCCCCACCCACGTGCCGCTCGTCTGCGAGTAGGTCCAGGCCATGGCCAGGATCGCGACGAGCATCAGCAGCGAGCCGACCAGCGTGTAGATGACGAACTTGATGGTGGCGTAGATGCGATTGGTGCCGCCCCAGATGCCGATGATCAGGTACATCGGCACCAGCACGACTTCCCAGAACACGTAGAAGAGGAACAGGTCGAGCGCGAGGAAGACGCCCAGCATGCCCAGCTCGAGCACCAGGAAGGAGATCATGTACTCCTTCACGCGTGTCTTGATGGGGCCGAAGGAGGCCAGGATCGAGATCAGCGTCAGCAGCGTGGTCAACAGCACCAGCACCAGCGAGATGCCGTCCACGCCGACCTTGTACTGGATGCCGAAGAAGCCGATCCAGTCGGCGGCCTGCACGAACTGGAAGCCGGTCGCCTCGCTGTCGAAGGCCAGTGCCAGCAGGAGCGAGAGGGCGAAGGCGACCAGGGCCGTGAGCAATGCGCCCCATCGCATCAGGTCGTCCTGGCGCTCGGGATGGACCTCGATCCGAACCAGCTTCAACAGTGGGCCCAGGAGCAGCAGCCCCAGCGCACCCACGAGCGGCACGAAGATGATGAGGCTCAGGATGTCGAGACGTCCGAGGTCCAGCATCAGCGGGCCAGCAGGATGAAGACGGCGGCGACGACGACCAGGCCTACGGCGATGTCCAGCGCGTAGTTCTGGACCCGGCCGGTCTGGATGTGGCGAACCTCAACGCCGGCGCGCTGTGTCAGTGTGCCGACGCCGTTGACCACCCCGTCGATGACGTGCACGTCGAACCACATGACGCCGCTCGCGACCAGCCCGCCGAGACGGAAGAAGAGGACGTGGTACAGGTCGTCGAAGTACCACTTGTTGAGCGAGGCGGTGTAGAGCGCACGGGTCACGCGGTCGCGCCTGGCGAGGCTGTCGACGGTCTCGAGCCGTGCCCTCGTGTTGAATACGCCGAAGAGCCAGATGGCCACGCCGATGCCCAGGGCCGCCAGGGCGACCGAGATGACGATGAGTCCGCCGTTCAGACCGATGAACTCGTACTCCGGGAAGGTGATGCCGAGGATCACTTCACCCGGATGGAACACCGGCTCCAACCAGTGCTTGATGGTCGAGTCACCCAGCGGCAGGCCGATGACCAGGCCGAGGAAGATGGTCGGGATCGCCAGGGCCACCAGCGGCCCCACCATGGTGGCAGGCGACTCGTGGATCTTGGGCTCGACCGCTGGATCGACGCGGCTCTTGCCGTAGAAGGTCAGGCCCATGAGCCGGAACATGTAGAAGCCGGTCAGGCCGGCCACGAGGACGCCGATGAGGTAGACCGGCCACCAGCCCAGGACGAACGCCTCGTCGAGGATCGTGTCCTTCGAGAAGAAGCCGGCGAAGAGCGGGATGCCCGCCAGCGACAGCGCGCCGATCAGGAAGGTGGCGTGCGTCCAGGGGATCTTGCGCCACAGCGCCCCCATCCTCGTCATGTCCTGCTCCTCGTGCACCGCGTGGATGACCGAGCCCGAGCCCAGGAAGAGCAGGCCCTTGGTGAAGCCGTGAGCCATGAGATGGAAGATGGCGGCCAGCCACGCACCTACGCCCAGGGCGACGAACATGTAGCCCAGCTGGCTCAGCGTGGAGTAGGCCAGCACGCGCTTGATGTCCTTCTGGGTCAGCGCGATGGTGGCCGCCAGGACGGCGGTGAAGGTACCCATGACGGCCACCGCCAGCAGGGCCTCGGGCGCTGAGGCGAAGATGGGCGTCGTGCGGGCGATGAAGTACACGCCGGCGTTCACCATGGTGGCGGCATGGATGAGGGCGGAGACGGGAGTCGGACCCTCCATCGCGTCGGGAAGCCACACGTGGAAGGGGAACTGGGCGCTCTTGCCTGCAGCGCCGGCGAACAGCAGCACGGCCACGGCGTTGCGGATGAGCGGGTCGACCTCGGCCACGTTCCACTCGATGAACGATTCGAAGAAGTCCATCGTGCCGGTCAGCAGGAAGATCGCCATGATGCCCACGAGGAAGCTGTGGTCGGCCACGCGGTTGACGAGGAAGGCCTTCTTCGAGGCCAGCGCCGGCGCCCGCTTGGTGTACCAGAACCCGATGAGCAGGTAGGACGACAGGCCCACCAGCTCCCAGGCCGCGAACACCACCAGGTAGCTGCTGGCGAGGACCAGCAGCAGCATGCTGAACATGAACAGGTTGAGATAGGCGAAGAAGCGCCACTTGCCCGGGTCGTGGGCCATGTAGCCGATGCTGTAGACGTGCACCAGCGCGCCGATCCAGGTGACCACGATGAGCATCAGCGCGCTCAGGTTGTCGAGCACGTATCCGAACTCGACGCGCAGGTCGCCCACCGCGATCCAGGTGTAGTAGATGTGCTTGATGCCATGCTCGCCGTAGGTGCCGCCGAGCGCCTGGAAGGCGAGGTACGTGGCGATGAGCGTGGCCGCGACGATGGCCGCCACCGAGATGATCCACGGCCGTGAGAGCCGCCGGCCCACGAGGCCGGTCAGCAGGAACCCGGCCAGCGGCAGGCCCAGCACCAGCAGCACCAGCAAGCTCTCGAGCTCGCCCGCGACCTGCGGCGGGATGAACAGCTCGCCGCCCTCCTCGGCGCTCAGGATCGGGGACACGGTCCGCTATTCCTTCATCGACGCGTACTCGTCCACGAGCGGCGTCCGGTGGTTGCGGTAGATGGCGATGACGATGGCGAGCCCGACGGTGGCCTCTCCGGCTGCGACGGCGATGACGAACAGTGCGATGGTCGATGCCTGCGCCGCCAGCTCCGGCGTGAAGGCCCCGAAGGCGATGATGGCCAGGTTGACCGCGTTGAGCATCAGCTCGATGGACATCAGCATGGCGATGGCGTTGCGCTTGGCGAGGAAGCCGAACGTGCCGATGCCGAAGAGCAGCACCGAGAGCACCAGGTAGGCCTCCAGTGACTGGCTCACGCGCGCTCCTCCTCGTCGCGCATCGCCTGCCGCGGGTTGTTGGTCTGGGGCATGTCGTCGTCTCGTTTGGCCAGGTAGAGACCACCGATGACCGCCGCCAGCAGCAGCACCCCCAGGACCTCGAAGGCGAAGAGGTAGTCCTCGAACAGCGTCAGCGCGATCTCGCGTGCATCCGCCGCGTACACCTGGCCGTTGTGCGGCCACTCGGTGAGCAGGATGGTGGTGATCATCAGGCCGACCAGCAGGATGGCCGCGATGGCGCCGGCCCACCACTGGCGCTGGAAGACGAGCCTGGCCGGGCCGCGCTTGGAGGCGGTGATCATCACCGCGAACAGGATGAGCACGGCGATGGCGCCGATGTACACCAGCACCTGGCTGATGGCCATGAACGGGCTTCCCAGGAGGCCGTAGATGCCGGCCAGGCCGGCGAAGGACAGGATGAGCCACAGCGCCGAGCGGATGATGTCGCGCCCGAGGACCACGAGCAAGGCGGAGCCCAGCATCACGCCGGCCAGCGCCAGGAAGACGAGGTCATCCCAGCGCCAGTCGAGATACGGAACCGTCTCCGGTAGCCCCACTCCCTCTCTGCCCCCTAGCTACTTGCGGTGTACCTGTGCGGCCCCACCACCGGCGGGCCCGGCCGTGGAGCCGCCGGCTCCGGTGCTTGATCTGCCGTTGCCGCCTCCCAACACTCCGGGCGGCAGCATGGGCAGCAACCGCTCGCGTGGGACGTCGCGCCCATCCGCCTGGGCGCGTGCCAGCCAGTCGCGTTCACGACGGACATAGCTCAGCTCGGTGTCACGTTCGATGGCCGCCAACGCGATGAGGTCGATCTGCGGCTCCGCGCGTGACTCGTGCGCCAGCTCGAAGTCGGGTCCGCAGCGCAGCGCGTCATAGGGACAGGCATCCACGCAGATGCCGCACAGGATGCAGCGTGACTCGTCCACATCGTACTGCTCCAGCACGCGCGGCTTGGGCATGAGCGCGCCGGTGGGGCAGGTCTCCGCACAGCGGCCGCACGAGACGCAGGGCGTGGTGTTGAGGCTCATGTCCAAGGGGGTGGTCACGAGCGTGTCGAAGCCGGTGCGCATGAAGTCGTAGCAGGCGGCGCCCACGATCTCCTTGCACACGTTGGCGCAGCGGCCGCAGTCGATACAGCGCGACGGCTCGCGCAGGATGAACGCGTGGCTGTCGTCACGGATGTAGTCGTGGTTGGAGCCGGTGAAGCGGTTCTCGCTGACGCTGCGGAAGGACAGGCCGTTGCGCTTGGGCTCGAGCGTCTGCAGCGTGGTGCCGTACTCGATGCCCTGTCGGCGCAGGTCGCAGTAGCCGATGGCCTCGCAGGTGCACTGCAGGCAGCGCGCCGACTCGGCCATGGCCTCCTGCTGCGTGTAGGGGATCTCGTACTCGATGTAGGAGTCGTTGCGCTGCTCGGCCGGCATCGACTTCAGACGGATGCGCGGCTGCTTGACCTCGTCGGTGTAGGGCACGATGGAGAGGAACTCGGGCTGTGGCTCCGCCAGGGTCTGACGCGTCCTGATCTGCTCAAGGTCCTGGCCCTGCAGGTAGGCGTCGATGGCGTAGCTGGCGCGGCGGCCCTCGGCGATGGCCTCCACCACGGTGGCCGCGCCGGTGCGCACGTCGCCGGCACCGAAGACGCC
>DATHSE010000315.1:0-10029 GCA_035464455.1 Anaerolineae bacterium
ACGCATCGCCAGATGACGCCCGAGGAGCAGGCGATGGCCATGGTCACACCGGACACCATCCGCCTGTGCGTCGGCATCGAGCACATCGACGACATCCTCGAGGACCTGGAGCAGGCCCTGGCCGCCTCAGCGGGCTAGCCCTTGCTGCTCGCGGGATGACCGAGCGCGAGACCGTGGTCTCCGTCGAGGAGCCGGCGGTCTCGTCGTCCCCTCCTGGGTCGTTGTCATGGCCAGCGATGCGGACCCAGTAGCCGAATGTGACAAAGGTCACTAACTTCGTAACTGATTGTTCTTCCCGCTGGCATCGGTTGCGGTGCAGGCTCCGCACCGGAGGGCCGGACGCTGGTGAGCGACACCGGAGCGACCCTCTCCAACGGAGGTCCACCCGATGACAGCATCCCCCCGCGTCACCGTCCGGATGCGCCCATGGATCGCCGCGCTGATGGCCGCCGTGCTGTCGGTTGCCACCGTCGGCGCGGTCTCAGCCCAGGAGCGGGCAAGCGTCATCCCCGACCTGGTACCCAAGGCGGAGCTGCCCGCTGCGCCGGCAGATGAGGTCAACGTGTCCTACGCCCCGGCGGTGCCGCCGGCGTCAGGGCGCACGGAGCCGGCCGTGGTGGAAGTGGAGTTCGAGGTCGTCGAGCAGGTCGCGCAGATCGACCCCGCTACCGGGGTCGAGTACGAGACCTGGGGCTACCGGGTCCTGGGTGATGACGACAGCTTCTCGGGCACGCCGGGACCCATGATCCGTGCCCGCGTCGGCGACCTGCTGCGCTTCACCATCCACAACCCCGAGGGCAGCTCCATGCCCCACAACGTGGACTTCCACGCGGTCACCGGCCAGGGCGGGGGTGCCGAGAGCACCGTCGTAGGACCCGGCGGGACGGCGACCATCGAGGCGCGCCTGCTCTACCCCGGGCTCTTCATGTACCACTGCGCCATGGGTGACGTGCCCGAGCACATCGTGCGCGGCATGTACGGCGGCATCCTGGTCGATCCTGCCGAGCCGCTGCCGGCCGTCGACCACGAGTGGTACATCGTGCAGTCGGAGTTCTACACCACCTCGACCGAGCCCGGCCTCGTGGAAACGGACCGCGCCGCGGTGACCGATGAGCACCCCAGCATGGTGGTGTTCAACGGCGCCAAGGGTTCGCTCACCGGAGACAACGCGCCCCGGATGCAGGTCGGAGAACGTGCCCGCATCTACTTCGTGAACGCCGGCATCAACCTCATCTCCAGCTTCCATCCCATCGGCTCGCACTGGGACGTCGCATATCCGGAGGCAGCGCTCCTGAACGAGCCGCTGCGCGGGTCGCAGACGACGCTCGTCCCTGCCGGCGGCGGCACGGTGGTCGAGATGGTCGGGCAGGTGCCCAGCGCCATCATCCTCGTCGACCATGCCCTCGCGCGGACCTTCGACAAGGGTGCGCTGGGGCAGGTCATCATCGAGGGCGAGCCGGACAGCGAGATCTTCGAAGCCATCGCGGTCGAGTAGCGATCAGCCCTTCGCGCCGGGGAGCGGTTCGGCCCAGGCCTCGAGCCGCTCCTTCCATTCCGAGACGAGTGCCCGGTAGATGGGGCGCTTGACTTCCCAGATCTCCTCGGCCAGCTCGGCGAGATCCATCCAGCGGAAGTCACGGAACTCACGGCGGCCACCCTTGGGGGGCGTCAGGTCGATGTCGTCATCCGTGCCCAGGAAGCGGTAGAGGAACCACTTCTGCACCTGGCCACGGCCGGTCTTCTCCCGTCGCCGCGCGGGTGGCAGCTCGTAGGCCAGCCACTCGGGATGCTCGGCGACCAGCTCCACCTGCTCCGCACCCAGCCCGGTCTCCTCCTGCAGCTCTCGCCGCGCTGCTGCCACCGGCTCCTCGCCGATGTCAAGGCCACCCTGGGGCATCTGCCAGCGATCGGGTTGGTCGACGCGCTCCAGCACCAGCACGCGCCCGTCGGCACGTGCAACCATCATCCCGACACTGGCACGGAAGAACTGGCTGCTCACACTGTCTAGCATGCCTCACCAGCGCGCAGGTGCCCAGGATGGCCAGCGGCCCCAGGCTGGTCATGTCCCCAGCAGCCGGCGCGCAGCGCTGCCAACGTGGCGGCCGGCGCCCCGGACGCTGCCAGCATGGCAGCCGCACAGGCGGGCGTTTCCGCGCACCGCTCGAGCGCAGGGCGGGTGTACAGTCGAGGCCTGCCCAGCCGATATCCGAGCAGGGAGGTAACCGTGAACCGTCAGCACATCATCGGGGCAACCTTGGCGGCAAGCCTGGTCGCCGCCTTGCCGATAGCCGCCAGCGCGCAGGAGGAGCCCCCCGTCACTCCCGAGGGCATCGGCTGGACACTGACGAGCTACTACGACGACGCGACCGCCGAGCACCTCAGCCTGCCCTTCGACAGCGAGGCCTCGCTGCGCTTGCAGGATGGTATCGCCACAGGTTCCGGCGGCTGCAACGAGTTCAGCGGCAGCTACGAGATCGACGGCTCCGCGCTCCGCTTCAGCGAGGAGATGGCCGTCACGCTGGCGCTGTGCGAGGAGGACATCCAGGTCATGGAGGATGCCTATCTCGCTGCACTGGGCCAGGTGGAGGGCTGGACCATCGATGCCGGGGCCCTCGAGCTCAGCGACGACTTCGGGGAGGTCATCCTCACCTTCGAGGTGCCGGACATCCTGTGGACGTCGGGCCAGCTGACGGGGCTGCTGGACACCCTCGAGGGCCTGCAGGCCGAGGTCGAGCGCCTGAGCGATGAGCTCGTCACGCTCCGCGGTGACATGGAAACCCAGAACGTCGACCGCTTGCGCGAGCGCATCAGGGCGCTGGAATCCGAGAACAAGCAGATCACCCAGCGGCTCGACACGCTGGAAGAACAGCCACGGTCCGGCAGCGGCTCGGGCGCGACGAGCGCCTTCTCCAGCGCCGAGAAGGTGCTGCTCGAGGGTATCCCCAGCCGCATCAGGGACCTTTGCACGCCCCTTCGGTCAGCGCTGCCCAAGAACACCAAGGCGGCCGTCCAATGCCGACCCAACACCAGCGTGGTGACGACCATCGATTACTACCTGCTGGAAGGCGAGGCTGCCGCCGCCGCCTACCAGGCAGAGATGTCTGCCTTCAACGTGCCGCCGGCCACTTCGGAGACGGAGACCTGCGAGCAGGGCGTCAAGTCGCAGCGGCAGTGGGTCGCGGACGGCTGGCAGGCCGACGGCTGCTATCGCACCGGCGGACGCGCGGAGGTCCGCTTCGTCGACAACGCCACGGAGTGCCGCAAGCTCAAGGTCGGCAGCAGCACCTTGCAGAGCCCTTCGCTGTACATCGCCGTCCAGGGGGGCGGCAGGGACGTCGAGGGTGTCTACGGCTGGGCCACCAGGAACGTCGACCCGGGCACCGACCAGCTGACGTCGATCACCGTCCCCATCAAGCGTCCCAACGCCGCGTGGTCGCCCTCGTGCCCCCGCTGAACCGGGATACTACGGGCGTAGCGCCGGCCGCGGCGCAGGCCGGTGGCAAGCCATCGATCATCGGGCCAGACGACCTGGCCAGCCCGAAGACACCGGCGCTCGGACGGGGGTAGCGGTCCAGGGAGAGGAGAACCGGATATGGGGACGAAGAAGGCCAAGGCGCGTGCCGAGAGCTCGGATGCCGCGTCCGCGGCAGCTGCCCCGGCGGCGCCATCGACAGGTCTCTCCAAGCGGTTCTATGAGCAGGAGCTGGACAAGCTGCAGATCGAGCTGGTGAAGCTGCAGGAGTGGATCCGCGCGCGGGGCCTGAAGGTGGTCATCCTCTTCGAGGGTCGTGATGCCGCCGGCAAAGGGGGCTCCATCAAGCGCATCACGCAGAGCCTCAACCCCCGCGTCGCCCGCGTGGTGGCGCTGCCCGCCCCGACCGAACGCGAGAACACGCAGTGGTACTTCCAGCGCTACGTGCCGCATCTGCCCGCTGCCGGCGAGATGGTGCTGTTCGATCGCAGCTGGTACAACCGCGCCGGTGTCGACCGCGTCATGGGCTTCGCCAGCGAGGCCGAGGTCGAGGAGTTCTTTCGCTCCTGCCCCGAGTTCGAGCGCATGCTCGTTCGCTCGGGGATCGTCCTGATCAAGTACTGGTTCTCGGTGAGCGATGCCGAGCAGGAGCTTCGCTTCCAGCGCCGCATCGACGACCCCACCAAGCGCTGGAAGCTCAGCCCCATGGACCTGCAGTCGCGCGCCCGCTGGGTCGAGTACTCCAGGGCCAAGGACGAGATGTTCCGTCACACCGACATCAAGCAGGCGCCCTGGTACGTGGTCAACGCCGACAGCAAGCGTCGGGCCCGCCTCAACGTCATCAAGCATCTGCTCTCGCTCATCCCCTACCAGGACCTGACGCCCGACCCCATCACGCTGCCGCCGCGGGAGCCGGACAAGGGCTACGTGCGGCCGCCCATCGACGAGCAATCCTTCATCCCCGAGCCCTACTGAGGAACCCGGGGGCCCAACCAGCGCGAAGCTAGTCGCCGGCCTGCACCTCCGGCCAGACGATGGTGATCCAGCCGTCGGGTCCCTCGGTGATGACGCGCGCACCGAGCGTGGCGGCATCTGCGACCTCCGGGGCGGCGGCGATGAGCTCGAGGAACTCATCCGAACCGACCTCCACCTCGGGTGCCCTGGCGTCCACCTCGAAGTCGTCGCGGGTCCACGTGTCATCCACGTAGTAGAAGGTGTGGGCGCCGAGTACCTTGGAGGTCTGTGTGCCCAGGCTCGCACTGCCCTCGCGCAGCTCACCCAGCCCAGCAGCTGCCTCGACGGCTGCCTTGCCGGAGGTCGGTGCCTCCGCCAGCTGCTCGGCCTCATCGGCAAACCTGTCCAACCTGGCCGCGGGCTCGGCGAACAGCATGTCCGGTTCCTCGGCCAGATAGGCGGTGTAGGGGGTCACGATGCCGAACTGGCTGGCGACCTCCACGATCTCCTCGACCAGCGAGTCGCGCATGCCCTCGATGCGCAGCTCGGTGAGCAGGTCGGCGACGCGCCGCTGGGCCCACAGCTGGGCGATGGCCGGGTCAGCCTCGTCACGCTCGGGGAACACGACGTCGTAGACGAACGACTCCGGGCCGGTGGCGGAGTTGCCGCTGACCGTCACGGTCGCCTCACCGGATCCCTCGAAGCGTCCGGCCAGCAGTGCCTGGTTGCCAGCGAAGATGCCCGGGACCTCGGCAGGGGCCAGGTCGAAGGTGTCCACGCCCTCGATGCGGATCTCGATGTCCGACAGCACCGGCGTGGAGACGCGCTCCCATAGCCGCGCCACCTCGCTGTCGATGCGCTGCTCGGGTGTGACGTAGTGGCTGCTGCCGGTGAAGGTGCTGGCCAGCGCGTCCAGCAGCACCGTGTCGACGTCGTAGCCGACGCCGAAGGCGAAGAGCTGTGTGCGCTCCGGGGCCGCTCGCTCGGCGACTTCCAGGATGCCATCAGCCTCTTCGATGCCGACCGTGGCCAGGCCGTCGGTCAGGAAGACGACGGTGCCGGGGCGCTCGCCGTCAAGGAACTCGAGTCCGCGCTCGAGCGCGCCGGCGATGTCGGTATTGCCTCCCGCGGCAAGCCCGCGGACGTAGTCGATGCCGGCCTGCGCGTCACCCGCGGGACGCAGCGCCTCGTCGAAGGTGCGGATGTAGCGGGAGAAGTCGACGACGGCAAAGCGGTCGTCCGAGCCGAGGTTTCCGAGCACGTACTCGGCGGCCGCGATGGCCTGCTCCATCTTCTCGCCTTCCATCGAGCCGGAGCGGTCGAGCACCAGCACGACGTCGCGTGCGATGGACGCTTCGAGTTCGACGATGGGGGCGAACAGGAGGCCGAAGTAGCCGTCTTCGCCGTCTTCGCGATATGACAGCAGGCGGGTGTCGATGAGGCCCTCGCCGCCGGAAAGGTAGAGGCGGAAGTTGTTGTCAGGTGTCCACTCGCCCGGCGATTCCCAACCGACGCCCAGACGACCGTCGGCGCTTCGCTCCTCATCGAGCTCGAAGCCGGGCGCGATGGCCGAGCGCACCTCCCAAGGCACATCGACGTCGACATCGACCTGTGCCGTTGCCGGCCGCGGCGACATCCGCGACCACGGCACCTCGACGATGGCTTGCTCGCCCTCAGCCAGCAGCGGAGTGGTGACGGTGAAGCTGACCTGGCGCTGCTCGCCGGCGGGGACCGGGAAGGCCCGCACCTCGTACATGTCACCCTCGAGGGAGCGCAGCAGCGCCGGGTCGATGAGGCGGCGCACGATGTCCTCGTAGATGCGCGTGGCATCCTCAGCGTCGAGCAGGCGGCCTTCCAGGGTCTCAGGTCCACCCGACAGGACCAGGTCGGTGACGGAGCTGCCGGCGGGTACGGGGAAGACGATGCGACCCTCTGCACCGGGTCCAGCGTGCCGGCCCTCGGCAGCGGGGTTGGAGAGATCGAAGCGGTAGCGCGCGATGGTCAAGCCGTCGCTGACGTCGATATCGGCCTGCATGCCATCGAGCTGGGCGACGTTCTCGACCGGCCACCAGCAGCCGGGGCACGGCAGTGGTGGTTCGGGCTCGATGATGGCCTGCGCGCTGACGGTGGCCGGCAGCAGCAGCGCCGCCAGCGTGGCGACGAGGATCCGGGACAGGGAACGCATGTGTTCATACCTCTGTGCGGAGTGCCCCGCTATGACGACAGCCCGGGCGGGGTGGTTCCCCTCAGGTGGTGCGCGGAGGCCCCGAGCGGATGCGCTCGCGCAGCACCTCAGGGGCCATCCGGCCGGGGTAGACGTGCTCCAGCCACCAGGTCACCCCGACATCGGCGTAGGCCTGTGCCAGGTCCCGGTCGCGCGCGGCGTGGCCACTGCTCAGGCCGGCGTGGACGTAGTCGAAGGCTGCATCGCCGCTGCGGTGCTCCGACACGTAGGCGATGGCATCGGCCATGGCGCCGGGGCTGAGCTGGCGGGCAAGATCGCCGGCGGCGTCGATGGGGAACGCGCCGTCCCAGGCGGCTGCTCGGCGCATGGGGCGCTTGTTGGGCCAGAGGCCGGCTACCCAGACGGGGATCCGCGGCTGCTGAGCGGCCAGGGGCAGGAACGGGCTCGTCTTGGCCCGCACGTGCGCCCCTGCGTAATCCACAGGATCGCCGTGCCACAGGGCATCCAGCAGCTCCAGGCTCTCGTCGAGGACCTGGGCTCGCAATGTGCGGTCGCCGGTGTCACCGAAGGCCGTGAACTCCTGCTCGTCGAAGTGGCCCAGTCCCACACCCAGGATCAGTCGGCCGCCGGACAGCCGATCGAGCGTTACCGTCTCGCGTGCCAGCTTGCTCATGCGACGTCGAGCGAGCGGTGTGACCATGGGACCGAAGCGGATGTGGCTGGTGCGGACGGCGACCGCCGACATCACGACCCACGGATCGATCACCGGCGTGCGCCCCCCGACCACCAGGTGATCCCACAGGAAGAAGCCATCCCAGCCGGCAGCCTCAGCCTCGGTGGCCAGTCCCAGCAGCAGGGCTGGGTCCGCGTACTCGCCGTAGTTGGGCAGGTCGATGCCGAACTTCACGCCGTGTCCCCTTCCTCGGCCAAAGCGTCAGCGCGAGAACGCGGGGCGGGAGGCGTCGAGGATGTCGCTGCGTACCGTGGTCGGCGAGGCATACGAGCCCAGCAGCGACTGCAGGTCGCGCAGCGCGCGGTCGACGTCATCGGGGGCGCGGTCATGGTGTCCCTCGACGGTGACGAGGATCTCGGAGGTGTCGCCACGGGCGGCACTCGTCCGCGATTGACGCCAGCACCATCGACGAGCGCTCACCTGCTCCTCCTCGTCGACGAAGATGACCTCGCCCGGCTGGGGATGCTCGGCCCGGCTGGAGCCCAGGTCGGACCAATGCTCGCCACCGTGGGCGAGGCGGACCGACGTGCCGCCGCTGATGGCGCGCTGGTCGAAGACCGCCACCGGGAGCGCATAGCGGATGCTGACGAGGTTGGCCAGGTCCACCAGCGTGTCGATGCTGGGGAGCTCGCCCTGCTTGGTGAGTCGGCGCAGCAGCGCCTCCGCGGCAGAGCGGTACTTGGTGGGGTCCACGCCGAAGCCGCGGAAGACGCCTCGCCAGGCAGCCAGCGTGGGCAGTTCGCTCAAGGGCATCGCTCCGATGCGCTGGATGACGGCGCGCTGCTCGGCCACGAACGCGGCCGACAGCTCGGCGGGAGCGGGCCGGTTGACGACCCCGCCGGCATGGATGACCCCGCCCACGACCCGGGGAAAGCGCTCGAGGATCTCAGGCTCATAGCCGAAGCGCCGCATGCCGCCAGTGTGGCAGGACGACCTACGCGCGTGTCGGCCCCGACGGCGGACCTGGCTCGTCGTGCCAGGCGCTGCGGCCCGCGACCAGACGCGCCGCCGCGAGACCGGCCGTGGCGTGGGCGGCGAGTACCGCGGCCCCGAAGGCGGCGATCTCAGGCTCCTCGACCGAGGCCATCGGCCGTGCATACGCCGCACGCCGTAGCGCTCGCCAGAGGGGAACCCGGGTGGGGTGCCCCGCGACGAGCACGAGCTCGTAGGGTTTGCCGGCGGCTCGTTCGAGCCTGTCGATGATGGCCGCCGACCGGCGGGCGAGCCCGTCGAGGATGGCCCGCATCAGCACCGCGCGGTTGGCGTCGGAGGGCATCCCGTCGAGGCGCCCGAGGCGATTGTCGTCGGTCACCTCGAAGGTCACGCCGGCAGCCGCGACCGCCTCCAGCTCTGCGTACATCACCGCTTCGTCGACGCCGGGGTAGAGCAGGTCGCGCCACTGCTGGAAGAAGAGTCCGGAGTGGATGTTGACGTGGGCGTAGAAGGTGCGATCGTCCACGTAGCGACCCTGGTCGATGCCTGCGCCGGCAGCGCCCTCGAGCGGCGACTCGAGCAGGGCGAGATGCGCTTCCGAGGTACCGGCCGAGATGAACAGCTCATCGGTCGAGCGCACGCCAGCCCCGAACGCAGCCACGAGGTGATCGTGGCCGCCGGCGACGATGGCCAGGCCCGGCGGCAGTCCGGTGTCGCGGGCCACGGACGGGGCCATGGTGCCGATGGCCGTCCCCGATGGCACGAGCCGCGGGAAGCTGATGTCGAGCCCGGCAGCCACGATCGACTCGCGGTCCCAGCGGTGCTGGACCAGGTCGAAGGCACCGGCGCGTGAGGCATGCGACCAATCCATCACCACGTCGGCGCCGAGTCCGTGCAGGACGTAGTCGCCCAGGTCCGTCCAGGCGACAGCGGCGGCGTACTGCGCCGGACGATGCTGCCGCAGCCACTGGAGCTTGAAGAGCGAGAACGTCGGGTCCGGTGGCCATCGGCGCGTGAGCGCCACGGTGCGGCCGGCGCCATGGAGGAACGCGCCCGCCTCCTCCACGCCGCGTGGGTCGTACCAGGCGATGGCATCGCCTACCGGCCCACCGTCGCCACCGATGAGCACCACCTCCTCGCCCACGCTGGCCGCGCTGAGCGCAGTGACTTCGGTGCCGGCCGGCAGGACCGCGGCCACCCGCCGCAGGAGGTCGAGGACGACGTCGAGCACCTCGGCGGGTCGGTGCACCTCGCCGTCCCGATCGCGATGCACCGGCGTCGGGACTGCTTCGAGCGCGATCGTCCGGCCGCTCTGAGCGTCGATGGCCAGCACCTTGGTATGCGTGGTGCCGATGTCGATGCCGAGCGTGATCACGAAGCCGGCGCAACCTTCGTGATGGCGATGCGCGGCGTCCAATCGGAGGCATCGAAGCCGGGTGGCAGCTCGGGCTTCAGCTGCGTGGCGCCGGCGGTGCCGCAGGCTGCACCGAGCGCGATCGCGTCGCGAGGACGGTCGCCACGCTGGATGCCCACCGCCAAGCCTGCCAGCAGCAGGTCGCCCGACCCCGTCGGGTTCACCTCCTGGATGGCCGGGACACGGGCGTGGACGACGCCCTCACGATCGGCCACCATGGCGCCGTCCGCGCCCAGCGTCACCACCACCACCTCGATGCCGAGCTCGCGTACAGCCTGCATCCGCGTGGCGAGCTCTCCGATGGAGGTCGCGGCGTCCGCGTCCGCGCTGCCCAGCAG
>DATHSE010000316.1:0-3163 GCA_035464455.1 Anaerolineae bacterium
TGCAGCGCGGCGCGAGGCGTGTCTATGCGCTCGACGTCGGCCGCGGCCAGCTGGCCGAGGCGCTGCGGCAGGACGCGCGCGTGGTGAGCCTCGAAAGCACCCATGCCGCCCGGCTGGATCCCCGGTCAGACGACCACCTCGAGCTGCCGGAAGCGGTCAGCCTGGCGGTGGCCGACGTCTCCTTCATCTCGCTGACGCGGCTTCTGCGCGGCGTGGCCGCGCAGACCGAGCCCGGGGGTGACATCCTGCCCATGGTGAAACCACAGTTCGAGCTCAGCCCACGCGAGGTGCCCAAGGGTGTCGTGCGCGACGCGGAATCTCGCGCCGAGGCCGTGGCTCGCGTCCGGCAGCACGCCGCCTCGCTCGGCCTGGAGATCCTGGCCGAGGCTGAATCCGTGCTCGTGGGCCCATCCGGCAATCACGAGTACTTCCTGCACCTGCGCGTGCCGTCGCCCGCAACAGGCGTGAACCCCGCCGCCGACGAGGGAGCCGCGTGAAGCGCATCGGCTTCGCCTTCAACCCCACCGCGACGATGGCGCTGGAGCTGCGCGACCGGGGGCTCGCCTGGTGTGCAGCCAACGGGGTCGAGGCGTGGGCCCTGCCATCGGACGAGACACCGGCGGACCCCAACGTGCTGTCCGGCACCGAGTCCATCGTGGTGCTGGGCGGAGACGGCACCTTCCTGCGCGCGGCACAGACGGCGGCCGACGTGGGTATCCCCATCCTCGGGGTCAACGTGGGCAAGGTCGGCTTCCTCTCGAAGGTCGAGCACCACGTCCTCGAGCACGTCCTCCGACAGCTGCGCGATGACGATTTCGAGCTGGAGCCACGGCTCATGCTGGAGGTCCGGGTGGTGCATGCCGACGGCAGCAGCGACGGCTGGAGCCACAGCGCCCTCAACGAGGCGGCCGTCGTTCGCGGCCGCCATGCGCAGGTGATGCGGGTGGTCGTGGACGTGGGCGATTCCCGCGTGGCGACCTATGTCTGTGACGGCGTCGTCATCGCCTCGCCCACCGGATCGACCGGCTACAGCTTCAGCGCCGGTGGGCCTATCGTCGAGCCGACCAGCCACAACCTCGTGGTCACGCCCATCGCGGCCTACCTCACGCCGCTGCGTTCGAGCGTCGTGGGTGCGCAGCACGTCGTCAGTGCCACGGTGACCGCGGCCTACGATTGCCTGGTCAGCATCGACGGGCGGGAGGACCTCCCGCTGGAGGTGGGCGACCGGGTCGACGTGCGCGCCAGGCGCGAGCCCATCAGCTTCATCCAGCCCCGCGGGACCACGCGCTTCTGGGACCTGCTGCGCCAGAAAGCCACGCTCCTGCCCGACGGGTGAGACCGTGAGCACCGGCACGGCCACGGCTCAGGGCGGCGGCGCACCGCCGGACCTCGTGGCCGCCATCGACGCCTACGCCGACTACCTGCGCGTGGAGCGCGGGCTGGCCAGTGCCACCATCCGCGCCTACGACACAGACCTGCGGCTCTTCGGCCGCGATGCCCCGCAGGTGGCACGCTGGGCGACCTCGCCCGAGCCGGCGCGTGACTACCTCGCCGCCATGGCCAGGCCGCCGCGAACGCTGCGCCCGACCAGCCTGCGCCGCAAGGCCGCTTCGATCCGGGCCTTCTACCGCTTCTGCTACGCCGAGGAGCTCATCGACACCGACGTCGCCGCGCTCATCGACCTGCCGCGGCAGATGCAGCGGCTGCCCGACACGCTCGACATGCGCGAGGTGGTGGAGCTGCTCGACGCCGCAGGAGGAGGGGACCTCGTCGGGCTGCGTGACCGGGCGCTGCTGGAGCTGCTCTACGCGGCCGGGCTCAGGATCAGCGAGGCGCTCTCGCTCGACCGTGGCGACCTTTCGACCGGCGGCGGCTTCGTGCGCGTCATCGGCAAGGGTGACAAGGAGCGGCTGGTGCCCGTCGGCGACATCGCCCTGGAGGCCGTCGTCACCTACCTCGCGGAGCGTGATCGGCGGGCCCTGCCTGACGACCGGTCGGCCGCAGCGGCGCTCCGAGAGCAGCCGCTGTTCCTGTCACGCAGAGGTCGCCGCCTCGATCGCATGGCCGCCTGGCGGGTGATGCGCAAGGCCGCCCTGCGCGCCGGGCTCTCCGGGCGTGTCACTCCGCACACGTTGCGGCATAGTTTCGCAACACACATGCTCGAGGGCGGGGCCGACCTGCGCGTCGTCCAGGAGCTGCTGGGTCATGCCAGCATCACCACCACGCAGCTGTACACGCACATCACCGGAGAACGCATCCGCCAGGTCTACGCTCGGGCTCACCCGCGCGCCTGACGGGAAAGGAGATCGACACAGGGAGATGGGAACCTACGCCGAATCGCTGCTCACACCCGACGAGCGGGTGGTGACGCGCGAGCGCCAACACCCGATCGCGCTGATCCTCGACAGCTGGCTGGCCATCATCCTGTGGTCGGCCACGATCATCCTGCTGGTCGTCCGACTCGTGATGCCGGAGGAGGTCGCAGGCCGCGACCTCTTCGGCCCCGGCACCTGGTTCGCCGACGCGGGCAACCTCGCCGTCCTCGTCACGCTGGTCGGCGGCATCATCGTCCTGTCCTGGCGCTGGTGGTGGTGGCGGACGCAGGAGTTCATCGTCACCAACTACCGGCTCGTCCTCGCCTGGGGCGTGCTCAACAAGAACTCCTCCGACAGCTCGCTCGAGAAGATCAACGATGCACAGCTCGAGATCAGCGTGCTCGGCCGGATCCTTGACTACGGCACGCTCAAGGTGCTCACCGCGGCACCGCTCCAGGGCGCTGACCTGCTCGACCGGCTGAACCATGCCAAGGCCTTCAAGAAGGCCATGATGACCGCCAAGCACGAGCTGCAGGGCGGCCGCGACGGCGACGACTTCCACCGCCCACCAACGCGAGCGGGACTCGATGCCGCAGCGACTGCGGCGCCCGGCCGCATCGACGTCTCCGGCGGTGACGACCCCACGCGGGCCGACACGCCCGACGAAGTCGCCAGGGTGCTGGAGGAGCTGGCTCGGCTGCGCGACGCCGGCAGCCTCAGCGCCGAGGACTACGAGGCCAAGAAGCAGGAGCTGCTGGGCCGGCTGTGACATACCGACTTGACGCCTGATGGACCAGGACACCATCCAGGGGCTGTTCTCCGCCTTCATCGTCGTGGCCACGATGTTG
>DATHSE010000317.1:0-3028 GCA_035464455.1 Anaerolineae bacterium
GCGGGCGAGGCGGCTCAGGACCCGGCACGCTCGGTGGGAGTCGGCACGCTCGGTGGGAGTCGGCACGCTCGGGGGCGCCTCGAACTCACGGAGGACGCCATGAGACACGGGCTGGCGATCGCACTGCCCGAGCTGGTGAAGGTGGTTCTGGCGCGCCCGGCGAGACTCGAACTCACGACCTTCTGGTCCGCAACCAGATGCTCTATCCACTGAGCTACGGGCGCCCGAACTGGCGGAGAGGGAGGGATTCGAACCCTCGGAGCAGGTTACCCCACTCACCGGTTTAGCAAACCGGCGCACTAGGCCTCTATGCGACCTCTCCGCAACGGCGGAGCGATGGTAGCACGCACGCCCTGAATGACGAGTATCATCGGGCTTCCACCACCACAGGAGGCGTGTCGGGCACTGTCCGTCGCGCCTTTTGAGCATCAGCCGCAAGCGGGGGACCCCCCTCCACTCGCACACGCTGCGGGCAACAGCCGCTCGCGAAACCTGGAGATGATGGTCATGTCGAAACGCGTCGTCCTGCTCGGCCAGCCGGTCACCCACTCGCTGTCTGAGGCACTGCAGGAGGCAGCCTTCGCTGCTGCCGGCATCGATGCGCACTACGAGCCCATCGACACGCCTACGGTCGACCTGCCCGGCGCCATCGAGGCGCTTCGCGGCGAGGACTACCTGGGCGCCAACATCGGCCACCCGCACAAGGATCGGGTGGTAGCGATGCTCGATCGGCTCACCGATGAGGCCCAGGCCACGGGGGCGGTCGACACCATCACCCGCAACGGTGACCAGCTGGTCGGCCACAACACCGACGTCATCGCCTTCAAGTCGGCGCTCGACGAGCTTGTGGGCAACCAGAAGATGCCGCGCAACGCGGTCGTCATCGGCGCCAGCGGCGGTGGCCGTGCGGCGATCCAGGCGCTCATTTCGCTGGGCTTCCAGAACATCGCCCTGTTCAACCGCCACCTGCATCGGGGCGAGCGCCTGGTGAAGCACTTCGCCCGCAGCGCCGCGCACATGGATCTGAAGGCCCGTCCCTGGCACGAATCCGTCATCGAAGCCGAGCTGGCCAAGACGGACGTCCTCATCAACGCCAGCGCGATGGGCAGCGATCCCGACGAGACGCCGATCCCGGCCGAGCTGCTGCCACCGGACATCCTCGTGCTCGACCTGCACTATGTTCCGGAGGAAACGCGGCTGCTCCGTGAGGCCAAGGCCGCCGGCGCCACGCGGGTGATGAATGGCGATGTCATGCTCGTCGTGCAGACGGCCACCGCATTCGAGTTGTGGACCGGTGAGAAGGCGCCGATCGACGTCATCAGGAAGCAGCTCCAGGCGTCACGCAACGAGCCCGATGTGCCGGTCGCCCCCGGCAGAGAGCAGCCCGTCGAGGCCGCCACGGCGACGGAGGCCGCCACAGCGACGGAGGCCGAACAGCCAGCCGGGGACAGCGAGACAGCGTGACCGTCGCTCGCACGCGTTCGCGACTGGAGCTCGAGCGCCGCTTCGCCATCGAGGCAGTGGTCGCCGCCAGCCGGCTGACCAAGGCCGTGCGCGACGACTTCGACCCTGCCGGAGAGGCTGTCTCCAAGGCCGATTCCTCGCCCGTCACCGTTGCCGACCTGGGTGCGCAGGCGCTGGTACGCATGGCGCTGGCCGAGGCGCTCCCGGGCGATGGGCTGATGGGCGAGGAGGATTCGGGTCCATTGGCGGATTCGGCCGACTTGGCCGACGCGGTCCTGTCGCGGGTCCGGATGCAGCGGCCCGAGGTCACGCTCGACGAGGTACACGCGGCACTCGATGCCTGCGGCGATCCGGCGGGACCGGGCCGGCGCTGGTGGACACTCGATCCGGTCGACGGCACCAAGGGCTTCCTGCGAAACGAGCAGTACGCCGTGGCACTGGCCCTCATCGAGGACGGCGAGGTCGTGCTGGCCGTGATGGGCTGCCCCAACCTGCCCTACTGCGGCGAGCCAGGCGATCCGGCCGTGGGTGGTCCCATCGGCGTGCTCTTCGTCGCCGAGCGCGATCAGGGCGCACGGATGATGCCGCTCTTCGAGGCCACGCCGGAACGCGCCGGCGAGCCCATCCATGCGGCCGCTCCCGCCACCACGGCCGAGGCGCGCTATGCGGAGTCGGTGGAGGCGGCCCACTCCGACCAGTCGGAGGCCGCCCGCATCGGTGCCGCCCTCGGCATCACGGCCGAGCCCGTGCGGCTCGATTCGCAGACGAAGTACGCCATGGTGGCGCGCGGTGACGCGTCGATCTACCTGCGCGTGCCGCGGGGCGACTATCGCGAGAACATCTGGGACCACGCTGCCGGTCTGCTCATCGTCGAGGAAGCCGGCGGACGAGTCTCAGATGTGGAAGGCAAGCCCTTCGACCTCACCAGCGGGCAGCGCATGACGCGCAACCGCGGGGCTGTCGTCACCGCCGCCGGCATCCATGACCAGGTCTTGGCCGCGGTCCGCGCCATCCTGGAGGGATAGTCCGCCTATCTGCCACGCGTGAGGCGTCATCGCGCGTGATGCGTCACCGTGTCGCAGGCCACCCGCGCCCCCCCGAGCAACCTGGGTCGGACCTGGTCAGTGGCGAGCGGTCGCCGCTCGCAGGGAACGCACCAGCGCCGCCATCGTCCCGATATCGCGGCCATCCGGCCCGAGGGCGTCGACCAGGGCGGACGCGGTGATGATGCCGTCGGCGACGCCGGCCAGCTGGCGGGCGTGCGTGGGCTTCGAGACACCGAAGCCCACGGCCACGGGGACGGGGCTCACGTCACGAACACGCTTCAGGAAGCGCTTCACGCCCGGCGGCAGCGACGTCCGCGCCCCGGTGACACCGGCCAGCGAGACGGCGTAGAGGAAGCCCTGGCTGCGCGACGCCACGAAGGGGATACGACCGACGGGCGTGGTGGGGGCCACCAGGTAGACGATGCCGATGCCGAACCCGGCCGCCTCCTCCTCCAGCTCGGCGCCCTCGTCGGGCGTGAGGTCGGCCAGGATGAAGCCGGACACGCCGGCCTCGCCCA
>DATHSE010000318.1:0-5686 GCA_035464455.1 Anaerolineae bacterium
CTGCAGGCGGCCGAGGAGGTCGCCCTGACCCAGAGCCTGGGCGCCCAATTCACCCTGGTGCTGCGCCCGGCCGTCGACACCCGCGAGGTCGATCGCAGCGAGTACGGCGAGACCCAGGACCGTCTGCTCACCCGCTACAACTTCCCCATCCCCGAGCTCATCGACGGCCTGACCTATCCGCAGCCCGCGGCGCTGCCCTCGCCCTTCCCAGCCGAACCGTACCTCCTCGACCAGCCGGCGGTCTCCCCGTCGCCGAACCCGGATGACGGTCTCATCGAGATCCCCATCGACACCGAGCCCCAGAGCCCGGCACCCGAAGAGACGGAATGACGGCCTGGTGAGGCGCTAGCTTCGATCGACCGGGCCCAGCAGGGGCCCAGCCCACACCGGCGCAAGCACATCCGCGAGTGCGTCCTCGACGCGCTCGCGGATGGATTCCCGGGAGCCGCTGGTGTCGAAGCGACGGTCGGCGTGGGCGGCCAGCCGATCGGCCAGCTCGGCCCCCTGCGCGGCCAGCCGGCGCTCGATATCGGCGGCGTCCATGCCCCGCTGGGCGAGCCGCGCTCGCTGGACGTCCGCTGGGCATTCGATGAGCCAGACCTCGTCGCAACGCTCGGCCAGCCCACCTTCCACCAGCTTGATGGCCTCGACCACCACGAAGGGATCGCCGTCACGCTGCGCCCGCTCGAGCCGCTCGTCGACGAGGCGGCGCACGCCCGGATGGACGATGGCCTCGAGGTCCCGCAGGCCGGCCGCGTCACCGAAGACGATGGTGCCGAGGGCAGCGCGGTCAAGCGCCCCGGAGGCCTCGAAGACCCCGTCGCCGAAGCGCTCCCGGATGGCCGCCAGGGCGGGCTGTCCGGGCGCGGTCACGTCGCGGGCGAGCGCGTCGGCATCGATGACGCAGCCGCCCAGCTCGCCCAGCATGCGCGCCACGGTCGACTTGCCGCAGCCGATCGGTCCGGTGAGCCCGATGATGAGCGGGTCACCACCCGGCGCGGCGCGGGTTCCCATGGTCGTTCGGTCCTCCTTCATCGCGGTGCCCGTTCCTCCAGCGTCAGCCACGCATCCTCGGCCTGGCTGAGCGCGCTGTCCACATCGGCCAGCTCGCTGCCGAGGCGCCGCAGCTCAACGAAGTTGGCCTGCACCGCCGGATCTTCCAGCCCCGCCTCCAGCTCGGCCTTGCGCGAGCCGAGGCGAGCCAGATCGGCCTCGATGTTCCGGCGTTCGCGACGATAGACGTCCTTGGAGAGCCGGGCCGGACCGTTGGTGGTGGGCGCCCGCTGGCTCGTGGTGGCCGGCTGGCTCGTGGTGGCCGGCTGGCTCGTGGTGGCCGGCTGGCTCGTGGTCGCCGTGGCACCGGCCGCTCCCCGTGGTGCTGGGCGCGCACCGGCCGCTCCCCGTGATGCTGGACTCGCGGTAGCCGCGCCGGCCGCGCCGCCACGACGGCTGAGGGCATCGGCGACGGTCCAGCCTTCGGCCACCGCTGCCCGCCACTCGCGATAGCCGCCGTCGAAGGGGGCCACCATGGCCGGAGCCACCGGTCCCCCCGGCTCCACCACCCACAGCCGCTCGCAGGTCGACTCCAGCAGGCGACGATCGTGCGAGACGATGACAAGGGTCGAGGGGGATTCGCGCAGGAACGTCTCCAGCGCCTCGCGCGCGGCGATGTCGAGGTGGTTGGTGGGCTCATCGAGCAGCAACAGGTTGGTCGTCCCCACGCCCAGCAGCGCCAGCTCGAGCCGCGAGCGCTCGCCGCCCGACAGCTCGCTCACCGGCTTCGACACGTCATCGCCGCGAAAGAGGAAGCGCGCCAGGTACGAGCGTGCCTGGCCGGGCGTGACGGCGGCGCTGGCGACGAGGGCGTCGAGCACGTTGGCGCCGCCGAGCGGCCGGTCGCGCAGCTGCGAGAGGTAGCCGGGCATGACGTTGCGGCCGATGCGGACGAAGCCCTCCAGCGCCGGCAGCTGCCCGGCCACCGTGCGCAGCAGCGTCGACTTGCCCGCGCCGTTGGGCCCCACCAGGCCGATGCGCTCGCCGCGCCGGATCTCCAGCCGCGTCACCCTCGTGACGGGCACCGCGGCCGCGCCGTCCACGGCGGGATAGCCGCACAGCAGCCCCTCGAGCGAGACCACCACCTCGGCCGCCCGTCCCGGCGGGCTGCCGAGCAGCGCAGTGCCCGGCAAGCGCAGCCTGCTGGACGGCCTGGGCACGTCGGGTCGGCTCCGACGCAGCTCTTCCAGGCGCCGTTCGTGCTCGTGCATCTTCACGTGCTTGCGCTGGCTGCGATAGCGCTGCACGAGCTCCTGCTCGCGGGCGATGGCGATCTCGGTGGCGTCGGCCACGTTGCGCGCCCGAGCATCGGCCGCCTCGCGCTGGAGCAGGTAGGCCGAGTATCCCCCCTTGAAGACGGAGAGGCGGCGCTCACGCAGCTCCCACACGCGCTCGACCACGTTGTCGAGGAAGGCGCGGTCGTGCGAGGCCACCAGCAACGCGCCGGCCCGGCGCACCAGCGTCACCTCCAGCCACTCCAGGGCTGCGATATCGAGGTGGTTGGTGGGCTCGTCGAGCATCAGCAGGTCCGGGTCCGCCGTCAACAGGCGTGCGAGCGAAAGGCGTGTCTGCTCGCCACCTGACAGCTCCGAGGGATGGTGCTCCCAGTGGCTGCGCGGGATGCCCAGGCCGGCCAGCGAGTCCTGCACGCGCTGATCGAGATGGTAGCCATCGGCGGCCTCGAAACGCTCGCGCAGGGCGGCGTACTCGGGCGTCTGCACCGCCTCCGCGCCGCGCGCCTCCAGCTCGGCCAGGCGGCGCTCCATGTCCTCCACCTCGGCCGCGCCGGCGCGCACGACCGCACGTACCGTCGGCGCGCTGATGAAGCGGGGGTCGAGATTGGCTTCCTGCGTCAGCAGGCCCACGCGCAGGGACCTGGCCACGTGCACACGGCCGGCGTCGGCCTCCTCGCGACCCTCGATGAGGTCGAGCAGCGTGGTCTTGCCGGCCCCGTTGCCGCCGACCAGGCCCACCCGCTCACCGCGCGCAAGGGCGGCGCTGACCGAATCGAGGATGACGAAGTCGCCGATCTCGCGACGGACGCCGTCGATGCGCAGGATGGACATGCCCCTAGTGTGCCCTCAGTCGGCCGGCCGCGGTCCGCCCAGCTCCGACCAGTTGCGGCCACGTCGCGCGGATCGCGCGGCACTGGCCGCCAGGCGCGCATTGGTGCCGTAGCGGTCACTCGCCGGCAGCCGCTGGCACCAGGAGCAGAAGTGCGTGCCGCGCTGGTTGAGGACCAGCCGCCGGATGGGCCGGCCGCAGCGTCGGCAGGGCTGGCCGGTGCGCTGGTAGGCGTCGAGGTGGGCCTGCATCTCGCCGTCGCCTTCGGGCGCGGTGTAGTCGTCGACCGACGATCCACGGCGTGCCACCGCTTCCTCGAGCACGCCGCGGAGCGCCTGGTAGAGGCGACCCTCGTGGTGGGCGCTCAGCGTGTCCACCGCCCGCAGGGGATGCAGCCGCGAACGCCAGAGGGCCTCGTCGGCATAGATGTTGCCGACGCCCGCGATGAACGTCTGGTCCATCAGCGTCGACTTCAGCCGGCCCCGCCGGGTGCGCAGCCGCTGGCGGAACGCACGCAGCGTGAAGGCCGCGTCGAGCGGTTCGGGACCGAATGAGCCGAAGAGCTCGCCCACATCGGTGGCCCCCAGGATGCTGCCATCGGAGGCGCGGCGGTACAGCCCCACGCGCGCGAACTTGCGCACGTCCCGCAGCAGCAACCAGCGTGGCCCGCCCTCGTGCCCCCCGCCGGCGACCGGGCCGGGGTCGAGCGTCAACCGCAGGTGCACGTGCTGGTCATGGACCGTGCCCTCCGGCAGCACGAACAGCTGGCCGGTCATCTTCACCTGGATGGCCAGCACGGCATCGCCCGATAGGTCCAGCACCAGCCACTTGGCCCGCCGCCCCACCCGTTCGACGCGCCGACCGCGGATGGCGGCCACGAAGGCCTCGGGCTCGGGATGGCGGATGACGCGCGGCCAGTCCCACCAGGCGTCCGTGATGGTCGCCCCCGTCAGCAGCGGATCCAAGTCGCGAGCCATCGTCTCGACTTCAGGCAACTCTGGCATGGGACGAAGTGTGCCATCGCCGCGCCTTGGGAGCCGCACGGGCCTCCATCACCGTCCAGGGAGCGCGCGACCCGTTCCACTCCGCGAGTCAGGCCACCTCGGGGCGCGTGCGGATCCCAGGAGCGGCCCAACGTGGCGGACGCGGAGGTCGCGACCACGTATGGCCAGCGGCTACAGGTGGCGGTTCACGATCGTGGACCCGCTCTCGCCGGCCGGCTGGTAGCCTCAGGGCTCACGCGTTGCGGCGCTTTGGTCGAAAGGAACCGATGGCTGGACAGACACCTACGGGCCTATCCTGGGAGTGCCCGAGATGCAGGACCGCGAACCCCGCCGCAGTCCTGTATTGCCGAGCGTGCGGCCGAACCGCTTCCGTCACCACTGCGCCATCAGTCCAGCCACTCGATTCGTCCTCAGCTCCAGCAGGATGGACTTCGCCACCACCCTCGCCTGGTGCGACCGCGCCCAGATCGTCCTGGCCGCTCGTCGTCGTCGTCGCCCTGCTGCTCGCCGGCATCGTCGGTGTCGCCGGGACCATGCTGGTCCTCCAGGGGCAGGGCAGTCAGAGCGCTACCGTCCAAACGCCGCCCCCGGTCGTTGACGCGGGAACGCTGAGGGCGGGATGGGGGGCTTGGGTCATCGCGACGTACGAGAACGACCCCATGACAGACGAGCCGATGGCGCTTGCGGTGCTCGACGGCCAGGACGCGCAGGGAGGGAGGCTATCCATCGGCTGTGCCAAAGGCGACAACTCCTTGTCCGTGCAGTGGGACCAGTACCTGGGCATCGCCGCGAGTGACGTCGAGGTAGACGTCCGCGTGGATGGCGGTGCGATCACAGACATGCAGTGGGAGATCACGAGCGACGAAGATGCCACGATCCTTCATGAGGAGGAGGCTGCAGATTTCGCCGCGTCCCTGTACGGAGCGACCAGACTAGCCCTCGGTACGACGGCTCCCGACACTGAGCAGCTCAGCGTCCGCTTCGACGTCACGGGGATCGAGGAAGTCGTGCCGCTGGTCCGGGAGCACTGTGGCTGGTAGCTGACGAGCGGACGCCAACGTGGACGAGGCGCGGTGGTAGTCCGTGCCGAGCAGCCGTGAGAAGCCGAAGCAGGTCTCGAAGAGCCAGTTGGCGGGGCGCCCCGGGATCGAACGCGCCGAAGGCTGCCGGACAGCCACGCGACTTGATCGCCGACTGCTACGGCTTCGAGAACCAGGGTGAGTGCGGCAGCGCGGCCAGCCACATGCCTACGGCTCGATCGACGGGTCCGGCTCGATCGACGGGCTCGGCTCCGGCACCGGGCTCGGGCTGGGCGACGGGTCCGGCTCGATCGACGGGCTTGGTGTCGGGCTCGGCGTGGGGCTCGGCGTGGGGCTCGGCGTGGGGCTCGGCGTCGGGCTCGGGCTCAGCGTGGGGACCGGGGTGGGCGACGGCGTCGGGCTCGGGCTCGGCGTGGGCGTGGGCGTGGGGCTCGGCGTCGGGGTCGGGCTCGGCGTGGGGCTCGGCGTGGGGCTCGGCGTGGGGCTCGGCGTCGGGCTCGGGCTCAGCGTGGGGACCGGGGTGGG
>DATHSE010000319.1:0-9684 GCA_035464455.1 Anaerolineae bacterium
GACGTTGGACGCGTCGAGGAAGCCACCACCGGTGTTGATGTTGAGGCCGCTGAAGCCATAGTTGTGGGAGAGGCAGATCTGGGCGACCGCCTCGAAGCCCTGCAGCCACTGCTGCTGGTCGATGACCAGGTCCGTGTAGCCATTCTGCACGGCGGCCACGGTGGCCGGCGAGAGGTCGAAGCCGGCGACGTAGAGGTCATCGGGGCCCATGCCCGCGGCTTCGAGGTACGACTGCGCCGTCGACGTCAGGTTGCCGTGGTCAAAGAACGCTGCCTTCAGGTCCGGGTTGGCCGAGGCCATGCCGGTGAAGGTCGGGATGCCCTGTGCCGGGTCGGCGTTGGTGGCGTCGTCGATCTCGAGATAGATGACCTCGATGCCCGAGTCCTCGAGTCCTTCCACGACACCGCGGGTGCGCTCGCCGCGGCCAGCCTGGCTCAGCAGCCCCCACACGAAGGCCTGGTCACCCTCGGCCAGTCCACCGCGCTTGACGGCTTCCTTGGCGAGGTCAAACCCGGCCGTGTACAGGACTGCGCCGACATAGCCGGTGCCCGCCGGTGCGTGCGCGGCCTGCGTCTCCGGCAGCTCGGTGTTCATGACGGTGACGATGATGCCCTGCGAGATGGCATCGTCGATGAGCGGCTTGAAGGCCTCATCGCCGGGATGACCCATGACCGCGATGCCATCAGGCTGCGTGGCCACAGCCTCGCCGAACTGGCTGATCATCTTGGCCGGATCCCAGTCGGACCACTGGTAGTCCACGCTTGGACCGAAGAGGGCCTCGGCCGCCTTGGCGCCGTTGTAGACGACGGTGGCAAACCCGCCGCCCTCTGGGCCGCCGGGGAAGAAGACGATGCTGGTGTCCTTGCAGAACTGCGCATCAGCGTCCTGTGCGGCCACTGCGGCGGTGCTGCCGACGGCTGCCGGCACGGCGACCGCGAGTGCGGTCAGCAGTGCCAGCGAACGGCGTGCTCGAGTGTGTTCCATCCTGGATACGCCTCCTTTCGAACGGGCTCCTGCCCGTTCCTTCGTGCTTCGCGTGGTCCGCGAGTGCGCACGACCTCCGGGGTCGACGATGCGCCCTGCGCGGACCACTTGACAGGTGCTGTTCGGACTACTCCTCAGGGACCGTGGGCTCACCGTTGTCGAGCTCGGGCGCGCCCGCCACGGGCTCCGTCCACAGCTCGCCAGCCAGGTAGGCATCGAGGTTGTCCGGGGTTACCACGACCGAGGGGGTCAAGGTGATCAGCGGCACCTCTTCGCCGTTGAAGATCTTCTCCAGCGTCTTCATGGTCGTCACACCCATGTTGTAGGGATCGACGCCCAGGGTGGCGCTGAACTTGCCCTCGGCCAGCAGGTCCAGGGTCGGCGGGTTGCCGTCGATGCCGACCGCGAAGAAGTCCTCGTTGATGACCTTGCCCAGCTGCTCGCCGGCAAGGGCAGCGCCGATGGCCATCTCGTCGGAGTTACCGTAGAAGACGTCGATCTCGGGATCGGTCTGCCAGGCCACCGAGGCCACGGCCTGACCGTCCTGGCGGACCCAGTTGGCGGTCTGCTCGCCCACGACCTCGACGTTGGGGCAGTTCTTCTCCAGCCCGGCCTTGAAGCCGCCGGTGCGACGATGGCTGAAGATCGAGTCGATACCCAGCAGGATGTAGATCTTGCCGGATGTCTCGGCCGCGGTCGTGCCGTACTTGCCGGCCAGCAGCTCGCAGGTGTGTGCCGCCAGCTTCTCGGCCCCGCCCCACTGGTCGTAGCCGATGTAGCTCAGCACCTCACCCTCGGAGAAGGGGGTGATGAAGTTGTGGGCGATGATCGGCACGCCCTTCTCGTTGGCCGACTTCACCGCGGTGACCGCGGAGTCGGTGCCGATGGGGTTGATGCTCAGGCCATCGACGCCCTTCTCGAGAAGCTGCTCGACGGTCGTCACGAAGGCGGCGAAGTCGCCCTCGGCCGTGGGTGCCTGGACATCGACCGTCCAACCCAGCTCCCCGCCTGCGGCGCTGGCACCATCGCTCATGGCGACGTGGAATGGACTCGTGAGCGCAGGCGGCACGAAGCCGACGGTGATCTGCTCCTCATCCTGCGCCGTCACGATGGCGCCGCTGGCCGTGATGGCCAGGGCCGTCACGATGGCCGCAGCCTTGACATGGGTACCAAGGGTCCGCATGTGGACACTCCTCCTACTGGCTCTTCGCTGGACGCGACTGGCCCAGCGTTCCCCTTGTTGGCGACATGCCGACGGGCATGCCAAACGTGCCTGCCTTAGCCTCCCGGATCACCTCCCCTCAGCCTGAGCGTCAGCCACGGGATCTGGCCGCGGCGCGCGGTGTCGATGAGCACGGCCAGGACGATGATCGCGCCGATCATGATCTCCTTGGCCTGGGAGGGGAAGCTCATGTAGACGAGGCCGGCATCGACGAGGCGGATCATGAAGACGCCGATGAGCGTGCCCCAGATGCCGCCGATGCCGCCCGTCAGGGCGGTGCCACCGATGACCACCGCGGCCACTGACATGAGCGTGAGGTTGGTGCCGTTCTGGTAGGCGCCCGACTCGAGCCGGCCCATCACCAGGATGCCGGCGAGGGCGGCGAGGAACCCCGAGATGGCGTAGATCGAGAGCTTCACCAGGTTGGTGCGGACGCCCGACAGGCGCGCCGCGGTCTCGTTGCCGCCGATGGCATAGACGTAGCGGCCGAACTTCGTCTGCTTGAGCACGATCCAGCAGATGACGTAGATGATGAGCGTCAGGATGAGCGGGATGGGGATGGAGAGGCCGAGGACCTCGAAGCGGCCGGTGATGAAGCCGAGCAGATCGTCCTTCTTGATGTAGATGCCCGAGCCACGCGAGAGCACGAGGGCGAATCCCAAGAGAATCGACCTGACTCCCAGCGTGACGATGAGCGGGTTCATGCGGAAGGCCGTCACCAGCACGCCCTGGCCGGCACCGATGAGCAGGCCCAGACTAAGTGCGATCGGGATGGCCATCCATGAGGGCAACCCACCCGCGATCTGGCCGCCGCTGACGTTGGTGCCGGCGATGAGGATGGCGGCGATGACGCCGGCGAACGAGACCATCGCCTCCACCGAGAGGTCGATGCCACCGGTGAGGATGACGAAGGTCTGACCCGCCGCCACCAGCCCCAAGGCAGCGGCTTCAAGGCCGATGAGCATGAGGCTCGTCGGCGAGCGGAAGGCTGGCGACATGACCCACAGCGCCGCGGCCATGGCGATGAGCACGAGGGCCGGGCCGGCGCCCGAGATGATGCTGCGGACCAGTGCCTGCGTGCGGTTCACGCGGCAGCACCCGCGGGCTCGGCGCCGTTCTCACCATCGGAGACGGTAGCGAGGTGCATGATCCGCTCCTGGCTGGCCTCGTCGCGTGAGAGCTCGCCGCGAAGGCGCCCGCCCTGCATGACCAGCACCCGGTCGCTCATGGCCAGGATCTCAGGCAACTCGGAGCTGACCATGATGATGGTGTCGCCCTGGGCCACCAGCTCGTTCATGATCTGGTAGATCTCGGCCTTGGCGCCCACGTCGATGCCGCGTGTGGGCTCGTCGAAGATGATGACCCGGGCCTCGGCCGCCAGCCACTTGCTGAGCACGACCTTCTGCTGGGTGCCACCCGAGAGGTTGAGCGCCAGCTGCTCCTGACTGGACGCCTTGATGGCGAGGCGGTCGATGAAGCCTGCGGCGACCTGACGCTCGCGCGCCTTGTCGGTGAGCTGGCCGCGGGAGAGCCGGTCGAGGATCGATAGCGTGATGTTCTCGCGCACGTCGAAGATGAGGACCAGCCCCTGGCTCTTGCGGTCCTCGGTGAGCAGGGCGATACCGTTGTCGATGGCGTCGCGCGGACTCTTGATGCTGACCTCCCGGCCATCGATGAAGATGCGGCCCGCGTCCAGCGGGTCGGCCCCGAAGATGCCGCGCACGACCTCCGTGCGGCCGGCGCCGACGAGGCCGGCGATGCCCACGATCTCGCCCGCACGGGCGGAGAAGCTGATGTTCTCGAAGACCCCGTGCCGCGTGAGCCCTTCCACGCGCAGGACCTCGGCGCCGATGGGAGCCGGGCGCTTGGGGTCGAGGCTGGCGAGGTCGCGGCCGACCATGTACTTGATGAGCTCGGCCTTGGTCAGGTCAGCGGTGGCGACCGTGGCCACGTGCTGGCCGTCCCGCAGGACGCTGGTGCGATCGGAGAGCTCGAAGGTCTCGTCGAGGTGGTGGCTGATGAAGATGGTCGAGACGCCGTGGCTCTTGAGCTCGCGCACGATGGCGAAGAGGTCGGCGATCTCGCGCAGGCTGAGGGCTGCCGTGGGCTCGTCCATGATGATGATGTCGGCCTCGTGCAGCAGCGCCTTGGCCACCTCCACCATCTGCTGCTGGCCCACGCCCAGCCTGCCCACGGACGTCCGCGGGTCGAGGTCGAGATGGAGCCGCTCGGAGAGCAGCTGCCGGGCGCGTCGATGCATCGCCGGCCAGTCGAGGAAGGGACCGCGCTGCAGCTCCACGCCGAGGTACATGTTCTCGGTCACCGACAGGTCCGGCACCAGGTTCAGCTCCTGGTAGATGGTCACGATGCCCGCGTCGCGGGACTCCCTGGGGGTGCGGGGAGCGTAGGGCTGGCCCTTGTAGACGATCTCGCCACCGTCGGCCACGTAGACGCCGGCGAGGATCTTCATGAGCGTGGACTTGCCGGCGCCGTTCTCGCCGACCAGCGCGTGCACCTCGCCCGGCAGCACGTCCATGGAGACGCCCATGAGGGCGTGCACGCCTGGAAAGCGCTTGTCGATGGAGCGCATCTCCAGGATCGGCACCGGCGTAGGCAGCAGCGCCCCTTCCTCCGGCGGCGAGGTGGCCAGCATCCCCTGTCCTCATCCCTTGGCGTCGGCAGGTGGGCTGGTCGCGCACCCGGCCTGTCGCTAGTGCAAACGAGTGTATGCACACGTATGCTTGGCGTCAAACCGTGCATCGCAAACTCGGAGGGCAGAGCATCGTGTCGCAGGCAGCGAAGGAGCCAAGGGCCGCACCGGCCAGCGCCGGCATCCGTGTCCGTCGCCCGGTGAACGCACCCACGATGCGCGATATCGCCGATGCTACGGGCGTGTCGCAGTCCACCGTCTCGCGCGTGCTGAGCGGCACACCCACCGCCGTCCCCATCGCCGATGCCACGCGCACGCGGGTGGTGGAGACGGCACGCCGGCTGGGCTATCGCCCCAATCCGCTGGCGCGCGGGCTGCGCGGCGCCGCCACCATGCTGCTTGGCGTCATCGTGCGCGACATCACGGATCCCTTCTTCGCCGGCGCCATCGAGGCCGCCTCGCTGGAGGCCAACAGGCGCGGCTACAACGTGGTCCTCGGCCACGCCCACCGCAGCGCCGACGAGGCCGAGGCGCTGTGGGCCATCCTGGAGGCGCGCCACTGCGACGCCCTGCTCTTCCTCGGCGACCTGCGCGACCGTCCCGACCTCATCGAGGACCTGCAGAAGACGAGCATCCCGGTGGTGGCGCTGTGGCACGGCTCACGTGAGAGCGGCATCCCCACCGTCAGCGTCGACAACCGCAGCGGCATCGCGGCTGTCATCGACCTGCTCGTGGGGCTGGGTCACCTGCGCATCGCCTTCGCCGGACCGCAGCGCCTGGGTGACATCACCGAGCGCGAGGATGCCTACCTCGCCTCCACTCACGGGCACGGCCTGGTCATCCCCGACGAGTACCGCCAGGAGACCGCCAACGATTACGGCGGTGGCGCAGCCGCCTTCGATCGGCTGATGGAGCTGGACATGCCGCCGACGGCCATCGTGGCTCCCACCGACGTGATCGCCATGGGCATGCTTCACGCCGCCCACCGTCGCGGCCTGCGCGTGCCGCAGGACGTGTCGATCACGGGCTTCGACGACATCCCGGTCGCTGCCGTCAGCGTGCCGGCGCTGACCACCGTGCGCATGCCCACCGAGGCCATGATCCTGGCAGCGGTCGATCTCGCCATCGGCCCGCCCGAGGAGATCATCGACTTCCACCCCATCCTCGAACCGCAGCTCGTCATCCGGGCCTCCACCGGGCCCGTACCGGTTCAGCAGCCAGAAGGAGCGTGACCATGCCCAGCTATGTCGTAGGCGTCGATTTCGGGACCGAATCAGGCCGCGCCGTGGTCATCGACACGGCCGATGGGCAAGAGCTCGGCAGCGCCGTCTACCCCTATGCCAACGGCGTCATCGACGCGCACCTGCCCGCACCCGACGACGATGTGCGCCTGGGTCCCGAATGGGCCCTGCAGGATCCCGATGACTACCTGCGCACCTTCCAGCAGGCGGTGCCCGCGGCGCTGGCCAAGGCCGGGGTGGACCCGGCGCAGGTCGTGGGCGTGGGCATCGACTTCACAGCCTGCACGATGCTGCCGACCAAGGCCGACGGCACGCCGCTGTGCGACGTGCCCGAGCTGCGACGCCAGCCGCATGCCTGGGTGAAGCTGTGGAAGCATCACGCCGCCCAGCCCGAGGCCGACCGCATCAACCAGGTCGCGCGGGAGCGCGGCGAGCCGTGGCTGCCCAACTATGGGGGCAAGATCTCGTCCGAGTGGTTCTACTCCAAGGCCCTCCAGATCGTCGACGAGGCACCGGCCGTCTACGAGGCCGCCGACCGGCTCATCGAGGCGGCCGACTGGGTGGTCTGGCGCCTCACCGGAGTGGAGACGCGCAACAGCTGCACCGCCGGCTACAAGGCCATCTGGTCCAAGCAGGAAGGCTTCCCGGACGCCGACTACTTCGGGGCCCTCGATCCACGCATGGCGGACATCGTGGACGGCAAGATGTCGCGCACCATCGTGTCCATCGGCGACAAGGCGGGCGAGCTGACCGAGGAGGCCGCCGCCTGGACCGGCCTGCGTCCGGGCACGGCCGTGGCGGTGGCCAACGTGGACGCCCACGTTTCGGTGCCGGCCGCCACCGTCACCGAACCCGGCCGCATGGTCATGGTCATGGGCACCAGCATCTGCCACATGGTGATGGGCGAGAAGACCGCCGTCGTGGAGGGCATGTGCGGCGTGGTCGAGGACGGCATCCTGCCGGGCCTCTTCGGCTACGAGGCCGGCCAGTCGGCCGTCGGAGACATCTTCGCCTGGTTCGTGGACCACCTCGTGCCCCCGGAGTACCACCAGCAGGCAGAGCGCGATGGCATCGACGTCCACAGCGTGCTCGAGCGTGAGGCCGCCAAGCTGGTGCCGGGCCAGTCGGGGCTGGTGGCGCTGGACTGGTGGAATGGCAATCGCTCCATCCTCGTCGACGTCGATCTCTCCGGCCTGCTCCTGGGTGCGACCCTGGCCACCAGGGCTCCCGAGATCTACCGCGCGCTCATCGAGGCCACGGCCTTCGGCACGCGCATGATCATCGAGTCCTTCGAGGCGTCCGGGGTGCCCGTCAATGACATCGTCGCCTGCGGCGGGCTTCCCGAGCGCAATCGGCTGCTGATGCAGATCTACGCCGACGTGACCCGGCGAGAGATCTCGGTGGCGGCCTCACCGCAGACGCCGGCCCTCGGCTCCGCGATGTGGGCCGCGGTGGCCGCAGGGGCAGCTGCCGGCGGCTACGACCGCATCGAGGATGCCGCCGAACGCATGGCTGCCCTGCGCGACGAGCACTATCGTCCGGACCCCGACAGCGCTGCCGTCTACGACGATCTCTACGCGGAGTACCGCATCCTGCACGACTACTTCGGGCGTGGCGCCAATGACGCCATGAAGCGTCTGCGCGCTATCCGCGATCGCGCCCTGGGGACGGCCGGCGGCGGCTAGAGAGTGGGCCCCGCGCCGGGCACGAAGGGGTTGCCGTGGCCGTTGTAGATGGTGGTGATGCCGCCGTCGACCATGAGCACCTCGCCTGAGATGAAGCTGGCATCGTCGCTGGCCAGGAACAGCGCCGGACCAGCCACCTCCTCGGGCCGGCCCATGCGCCCGATGGGGTGCAGGCCTTCCACCCGGCGCCGCTCGGCGACCGGATCCTCCTTGGCCCCCAGGTAGCCGCTGACCATGTCGGTGTCGATGTAGGCCGGAGCGATGGCGTTGATACGCACACCGCGCGAGGCATACTCGGCCGCCAGCGAACGGGTGAGGCCGATGAGCGCGTGCTTGGCCACGGGATAGGGAAAGCAGCCGGGCACGATGAGGAACGCGTGCGTGGAGGCGATGTTGATGATCGCCCCACCGCGATCGATCATGTGCGGAAGCACCTCCCGGCTGAGCCACCACACGGCCTCGAGATCGACGCTCATGCAGCGCTGCCACTGCTCCTCGGTCAGCTCGAGTGGGTCGTCGGCGACGAAGACGCCGGCATTGTTCACCAGGATGTCAGGCGGACCGTAGCGCGAGACGGTGCCGGCGACGAGCGCCCGCAGCTGCTCGCGGTCGGCCACGTCGGTGGCGATGGCGATGGCCGCTCCGCCGGCCGCGCTGATCCGGTCGGCCTGGTGCTGGCCGACCGAGCTGCTGCGCTGGGCGATGACGACGCGGGCCCCCTCCGCGGCGAAGCGCTCGCTGATGGCGGCGCCGATGCCCTGGCCGCCGCCGGTGACGATGGCCACCTTGCCCTTCAGCCGATCGCCCATGTCCACCTCCCCGCTCGCTGTGTCGACGAATCGTCCTACAGTTCGGCCGGGCGCGACAGGCGTTCGTGAGGGACAGGCAAGGAGGGTGGCGGCGATGGTCTTCGAGGGGGTCCGACCGGTCCTGCACGTGCCCTTCGCCGATACCGCCGAGCAGCCCATCCTCGAGGCCGAGCTGGCGGTGCTGGCGCGCACGATGCTCGACGAGGGCGCCGATGGACTCGTGGTGCCTGGCCTGGCGTCCGAATCGTGGGCGCTGACGGAGGTGGAGCGAGACCGCGTGGTGGCCATCGCCGCGGAAGCCTGTGGCGGGCGGGCGCCGCTGGTAGTGGGCCTCGACGGCGCCACGGCGGTAGCGGTCGAGCGGGCACGGCGGGCGGCCGCGGCGGGCGCAGACGGCTTGATGGTGCTGCCACCGCAGCGGGCGGACGGTCGCGACGCACTGCTGCGGCACCTCGACGCCATCGCCGACGTGGCCGGGCTGCCGATGCTGGTCCAGGATTCGCCCCAGGTCACGGGCGTGACGCTGGAGGTGGCCACGCTCGTCTCGATCGCCGAGGCGCAGCCACTGGTGGTGGCGGTGAAGTCGGAGATCCCGGGGGCCGGCAGCAAGGCCTCGGCCATCCTTGCCGGCGGTCTCGAGCTGGTCGCCGGCTGGGGCGGCCTCGGCTACCTCGAGCAGCTGCAGCGAGGCGCCGTGGGCTGCTTCCCCGGCTGCGACCTTGGGCCCGCCATCAGCGCCATCGACCGCCATGCGCGCGCCGGCGACCGCGACGCCGCCCAACAGCTGTACCGGCGCATCCTGCCCTTCCTGTCGCTGGCGACGGCGTCGCTCGACCTGCTCCTGCTCACGGCCAAGCGACACATGCGCAGGCGCGGCATCTTCTCGACGGAGGCGCTGCGGGCGCCGGCGCGCACGCTCGACGATCTCGAGGCACGCACGGTCGATGCGCTCCTCGACGAGCTGGCCGCGCTGGGAACGCCGGGGTTCGGGCCGCGCTGAGACGCCGTTGGACGCAGGACCTGCCGGCCGTTCGCAACCTTTGGCCAAAGGTTGCGAACGGCCGGCAGGTCCTGCGTCCAACGGCGTCTCAGC
>DATHSE010000320.1:0-3995 GCA_035464455.1 Anaerolineae bacterium
AGCCGCGTCAGCGGATCCAGATCGCCCCAGGCCGTCGACCCCCGCGAGCCGGCTATCCGGGCGGGTCCCGAGGCAGGCCGCGAACTCGGCCGCGATCCAGGCGGCGAGCTAGGCTCAGGACTCGTCGTCATCCCGGTCGCCGGCGAGCGGGAGCAGGTACTCGCCCTGTGGGAAGCGAGCCTTGGTGCGCGTGGCCATGGCTCCCAGGATGAGGTACACCACGAAGTACGCGATGACCTTGTCGACCGGATCGGAGATGAGGCTCTGGCCCAGCACGGCCTGCTGCAGGTCGGCGCCGGCCTGGCGGAAGGCGGCGATGACGAAGTCGGCACCGGAGCCGGTCACGCCACCGAAGAGGCTGGCCGCGATGGGAGCGGCGATGAATGCCGCCACCACACCGGTGACGGCCCCCGCGGCCAGGATGTAGGCGGCAGCCAGGTCCCGCCAGCGGACCAGCAGCAGCACCAGCCCGACGGCGGTGCCGGCGACGAGCAGCACCGCGATCCAGCCCAGGATGAAGAAGGCGGCCTCGTCGGTGGCGGGCGCCAGGCTGCTGCCGTCGGCGGCTGCCGACCAGGCGCGCAGGGCCAGCAGCGCCATGACGCCGACGGCGCCAGTCGACGCCGCCGCGCTGAGCGCCAGCTGCCGACCGGAGGCGCCACGTCGCGGCCGCAGCCAACCCCAGCGCGCGAACGTGCCGGCCAGCAGCCCGATGACCACGGCCACGACGGCGAACGGCACCGCGAACGGGCTCTGGAAGGGTGGCGGCGCGAGGTAGGTCCAGACGACGTTGGACAGGAAGCCGGTGGCCGCGCCTGCCAGCGGGCCGGCCAACGCAGCCACCAGGATGGTGCCGATCGAATCGAGGTAGATGGGGATCTTGAGCGCGCTCGCCACGGCCGTCCCGAGCACGATGTTGATGGCCATGGCCACCGGCATCAGCACCAGCGTGCGCGTGTCGAACTGCCGCGTGATGGAGTCGAGGCGGCGCGTCTGCCCGTACTCGACGGCCGCGTACGCCAACACACCGGCGGGGATGGCCAGCATCATCACCAGCGCGAAGCTGTCCAGCGCGGCGTCGAACTCGAGCCCGGCCACGGTGGCCATGCCCACGAAGGCGATGAGGCCGAAGGTGGCCAGGCCGCCAGCGACCCGCAGCCACGCCTGTGCCATGCTCACCTCCCGCGCCTCTCGCCCGTGCTCACGGGACTGCGCGCCAGAGTGCCACGAACTCACGCAGGGCGACTGCTAGCATCGCGCCATCAGCCTCGTCACCGTCGCCTACGCCATCTTCCTCCTGGCCGTGGTGTCGGGGCATTGGCTGCTGCCGAGGCGCTTGCGGACGGCCTGGCTGCTCGGTGCCAGCCTCCTCTTCTACGCCAGCTGGAACGTGGGCTATGTGCCCGGGTTCCTGCTGCTCATCGGTGCCAACTATGTCCTTGGGCTGGCAGCCGCGGGCCGTCACGCAAAGCTGGCCACCATCACCGCGGTGGTGCTCGACCTTGCCATCCTGGGCCTGTTCAAGTACCTCGACATGGCCCTCGGCGGCAGCGCCTCGCTCATCAGCCTGGTCACCGGGGAGGCGGTCGAGTGGGGCGGCCTGGGCCTGGTCCTGCCGGTGGCCATCAGCTTCGTGACGTTCACGCTGGTCGCCTATGTGGTGGACGTCTACCGCGGCGCTGCACCAGAACGTGATCCGCTCCACTTCGCGGTCTTCATCGCCTTCTTCCCGCGCGTCCTCGCCGGCCCCATCATGCGTGGCGGGCAGTTCCTGCCGCAGCTTCGCTTCCGGCGAAGCTTCAGCTCGGCACTCGTGCACATGGCCATCCCGCTGCTGGTCAGCGGCCTGCTCAAGAAGGCGCTGGCCGATCAGCTCGGACCCGTCGTGCGCGACGGCTTCAGCCACACCGACAGCTACTCGTCGCTCGCCCTGCTGGCCATCGCCACCGCCTGGACCTTCCAGCTCTACCTGGACTTCGCGGGCTACACCGACCTCGCGCGCGGCTCGGCACGACTGCTGGGCATCGGCATCTCCAGGAACTTCGAGTGGCCCTATCGCTCGCTCTCGATGGCCGAGTTCTGGCGTCGCTGGCACATGACCCTCGGCGCCTGGCTGCGTGACTACCTGTACTTCCCCCTGGGTGGTTCGCGGCACGGCGGCGCCCGCACCTATCTGAACCTGATGCTGACCATGACCCTGGCCGGCCTGTGGCACGGTGCAGGTCTCGGCTTCGTGGCGTGGGGCGCTCTCCAGGGCATCGGGCTCTCGGTGAACCGCTGGTGGCGTCGTCTGCCGGCGCACCCGGTGCTGCCGGTGGTGGTCTCCTGGGCCATCACCTTCCTCTTCGTGGTGCTTGCGCGCATCCCCTTCGTGGCACCGGACCTGGCTGCTGCCGCCGGCTTCTACCTGCGCCTGCTCGTGCCGCACGATGGCGTGCTTCCCAGCCTCGCACTGGTGATCGCCCTGGCCGTCGGCATCGGCGGCCAGTGGACCGGTTGGCCGCGGCTGGCGCGACGGCTGGCCCCCAGGCGCACGGCTCGGCGGTGGTTGGCCTATGGTGTGGCGGCAGCGATCGCGCTGCTCCTGCTGCCGAGCGGCAGCGCCGACTTCATCTACCAGCAGTTCTGAGCCGACGTCCGCCATGATCGCACCCATCAAGATGCTCCTGGCCGCGCTGCTGCTGCTCGCGCCGACCATCGCCGTCGAGGCCGGCACGCGCACGCTGGTCGACAGCGGCCGGCTGCCCTTCGCACCGTCGTCGTCCGAGTACGCCGACGTGGGGCTGGCCAACCTCGCCCGGCTGGGCAGACCCGACGTGCTGGTCCTGGGCACCTCCGCCATCCGCAACGCCCTCCAACCCGACGTGCTCGAGGAGCTCATCGCAGCCGAGACCGGCGAGGAGGTGCACGTCCAGGGCCTCGCCCAGAGCGCCATGAGCCTGAAGGCCCAGCGCCTCCTGGTTGAGGGCCTCGCACAGCTGGAGCTGCTGCCGGACACCGTCATCACGGGGCTCACGCCGGTTTCCCTCGGTGGCGACAACCGTGATGGCGACTGGTTCATCCATTCCGAGCTGGGGCAGGCATGGCGAGGCTGCGCGGACATCAGCGACCCGGTGAAGTCCATCGATTGCTGGCTTGGCCAGGCCTCGGCGATGTGGCGCTGGCGCGGACGGCCGGACCAGCTGCTGAGCGCCGTCGGGAGCGGTGTGCCGCGCACGCTGCGCGAGGGTGGGCGCACGCTGCACGAGAACGGCTGGACATCGGAGAAGCCCGCGACCGAGCGGCAGCTGCGCAAGGTCCTCCCAGCCACCCTCGAACGACTGCAGGAGGAGATCTTCGTCCCTGCCTTCGTCTTCAACGAGTTCATCGGACTCGTCTCGGACCTGCGCTCGCGCGGTGTGGAGGTGATCGTGGTGGAGATGCCCTACTCGCCGCTGCTCGTGGAGGCACTGCTGCAGCGCAATCCTGCCTGGGAAGAACAGCGCCGCGCCGGCTTCGAGCTGCTCGGGCAGGCCGCCGACATCGACATCGTGGAGATCGAAGCCCTGGGCGATTGGGCCACGGCCTCGGCCTTCCACGACCTGCGACACCTGAGCCGCAAGGGCGCCGAGCCGTTCACGCGCCAGCTCTGGGACATGCCCGAGTTCCGTGAGCCGGTGCTGGACGGTGTGAGCTCGGCCAGCGAGGCCGCCGGACTGGAGTCGGGGGACGGGTCCGACTCAGCCGACTGACCCGCCGGGCGAGACTTCGCCGCCCGACCCGGTGGCTGCGGCCATTCGACCGACCCGCTGCTCGAAGCGCTCGAAGAAGCGGCCGGCGTCGACCTCGACGGCGACCTCGACATCGGGCTCCCGGCCCCAGGCTCGCCGCCAGTCGGCGACCGTCTCCCCGGTCGTCCAGCGGCCCTCCCGTTCGACCTCCACCGCCAGCGAGTCGGTCCGCGCCAGCGTCGGGTCGAGCGCGGCGGCGACCACCAGCGCGTCGTGGATGAAGGC
>DATHSE010000321.1:0-7092 GCA_035464455.1 Anaerolineae bacterium
GGTCTTCCTGACCAACTCCGTGCTGGTCTATCTGTGCGCCCCCGACGTCGGTGCCGTGACCGAGCGGCTGCAGCGCCCGCTGTTCGGCATGTACCGCGTGCAGTGGCCGGAGGGCGATGGCACGGAGTACAACCTCGCCCACGGTGACTGGATCCGGCTGCTGCGGCGCCACGGCTTCGAGGTGGAGGAGCTCATCGAGCCGCAGGTCCCGCCCACCGCCGAGACGCACGAGTACTATGACTTCATCAGCGCCGAGTGGGCCCGCCAGTGGCCCGCCGAGGAGATCTGGGTGGCGCGACTGCGTGGCTGACAGCTGAGGACGCACTGCCACCGCCGGCGGTGCACAGAGGAGGAACGACGATGGCCGACTACAAGCCGACACCCGCCGACAAGTTCAGCTTCGGGCTGTGGACGGTCGGCTACCAGGCTCGCGACCCCTTCGGTGATGCCACGCGACCGCCGCTCGACCCGGTGGAGGCCGTCTACCGCCTGGCCGACCTCGGCGCCTGGGGCGTGACCTTCCACGACGACGACCTCATCCCCTTCGGCTCGGAGGAGGGAGCGCGCCAGGAGCACATCCGTCGCTTCAGAGAGGCGCTCGACAAGAGCGGCATGGTCGCGCCGATGCTCACCACCAACCTGTTCACGCATCCCGTCTTCAAGGACGGAGCCTTCACTGCCAACGACCGCGAGGTGCGGCGCTTCGCGCTGCAGAAGGTCATGCGCAACCTGGACCTGGCGGCCGAGCTGGGTGCCAGGACGTATGTCTTCTGGGGTGGTCGCGAAGGCGCCGAGATCGACGGCACGAAGGACCTGCGGGCCGCGCTCGACCGCTTCAAGGAGGCCTTCGACATCGTCTGCCAGTACGTCATCGACCAGGGCTACGACATCCGCTTCGCGCTGGAGCCCAAGCCCAACGAGCCGCGCGGTGACATGTTCCTGCCGACCATCGGCCACGCCATGGCCTTCATCGAGACGCTCGAGCACAGCGAGATGGTGGGCCTCAACCCGGAGGTCGGCCACGAGCAGATGGCCGGCCTCAACTTCGTGCATGGAGTGGCGCAGGCGCTGTGGCAGGGCAAGCTCTTCCACATCGATCTGAACGGCCAGCACGGCATCAAGTACGACCAGGACCTCGTCTTCGGCCATGGCGACCTGCAGAGCGCGTTCTACCTCGTGGACCTGCTCGAGACGTATGGCTACGACGGGCCTCGGCACTTCGACTACAAGCCCCTGCGTACCGACATCGGCGACGATGTCTGGGTCACGGCTGAGGCCAACATGCGCACCTACCTGATCCTCAAGGAACGTGCGGCCGCCTTCCGTGCCGACCCCGAGGTCCAGGCAGCCCTGAAGGCTGCCCGCGTCGACGAGCTCAACACGCCGACCATGAGCGACGGTGAGACCATCGAGGCGTTGCGTGCCGAGGAGATCGACGCTGTGGCCGCGGGCAAGCGCTCGATGTCCTACGGACGCATCGACCAGCTGGCCATCGAGCACATGCTGGGCGCCCGCTAGCGCGCCTCCGGGCCAAGGGGTCGCGGCTCGCATGCGGGTGCTCATCGTCGAGGACGACGAGAAGATCGCCTCGTTCCTCGAACGGGGCCTGTCAGCGCATGGCTACCAGGTCACGCTGGCCGATCGTGGTGACGATGGGCTGGAGCTGGCGCTGACGCCTGAGGTAGGGCTGGTCATCCTCGACCTCTCCCTGCCCGGGCTGGACGGGCTCGACGCGCTGGCGATGCTTCGTCGAGCCAGCCAGGACAAGCCGGTCCTGGTGCTGACCGCCCGGGATGCCCTGGAGCAGAAGGTCCGCGCCCTCGACCTCGGCGCGGACGACTACATGACCAAGCCCTTCGCGCTCGACGAGCTCCTGGCGCGGCTGCGGGCCCTGACCCGTCGTGCCGACCAGCGCAGCTCGGACGCCATCGAGGTCGGCGACCTGCGCCTGGACCTGCTGAGCCGACAGGCCACGCGCGGCGGCGTGGCCATCGATCTCTCCGCCCGCGAGTTCACCCTGCTCGAGTACCTCATGCGCCACCCCGGGCAGGTGCTCTCGCGGGTCCAGATCCTGGCCGCCGTCTGGGAGTACGACTTCGACCCGCAGTCGAACATCGTGGACGTCTACGTGCGCTACCTGCGCCGCAAGGTAGACGAGCCCGGCGAGGCCTCACGCATCGAGACGGTGCGCGGCGCCGGCTACCGCTTCCGGCTGCGGGACGACAAGGCCGGCGAGGCAGTCGAGTAGCTCCTGGTAGACGAAGGGCTTGACCAGCATCGCCGAGGCTCCCGCCTGCGAGGCCTGCCGCCGAACCGCGTCATCGTCACGCGCGGTCAGCAGCAGGACCGGCGTGCCATCACCCGCCGCCCGGCGCTCGGCACAGAGCTCCAGGCCGTTGGAGCCGGGCAGCATGACGTCGAGGATGACCGCCGCGAAGCCGCCCTCCAGCCAGCTCGCCCGCCCAGCCGGACCGTCCATCTCCACCACCACGTCGTAGCCGGCCAGGCGCAACCCCCGCTCCAGCAGCATGGCGATGGGCTCATCGTCCTCGATGACCAGCAGCCGCATCAGGCGGGCTCCGCCGGCTGGGTGAAGCCGGGCCGAACCGCGACCGTCCGCGGCGCTGCCATGGCGAAGCGCGGCAGCGAGATGCGCATGGAGGTGCCGCCCTCGGGACGGGAGTGTGCCTCCAGGCGCCCGCCATGAGCGTCCACGATGGCACGCGCGATGGAGAGGCCCAGGCCAGCACCGCCGGTGCGTCGGCCACGCGTGCGATCAGCGCGGTAGAACCGCTCGAAGATATAGGGACGGACGTCCTCGGGGATGCCCGGTCCACGGTCATCGACCTCGATGGCGAGGCGGTCCCCGGAGGCCCGTGCCCTGAGCCTGACCTCGCCACCGCCCGGGCTGAACTTGGCGGCATTGTCGATCAGCACCAGCACCGCCTGCTGCATCCGCTCGGCATCCAGCGAGGCCGTGCCGGAGGCGGCCACCTCCACGCTGAGGACGGCACCGCGCTCGCGGGCAAGGACCTCGCCGCGCGTCGCCACCTCTGCCAGCCAGGGCTCGACATCGACCACGTGGACGTCGAGGGGCACGCTGCCCGCATCGTACCGAGCCAGGAAGAGCAGGTCCTCCACGAGACGTGACATCCGGCCCGACTCGGCCACGATCTCGCGAAGCGCCTGCTCATGGCCGCAGTCCGAGGGTCCCGCCGCCAACCCCACCTCGGCGTTGCCGCGCAGCACGGTGAGCGGCGTACGCAGCTCGTGCGAGGCATCAGCGATGAAGTCGGTCCGGGTCCGCAGCGCCTGTGCGAGCGCGATGGCGGATTCTCGTTGGGCCGCGTAGAGGTCGCGCTGCTGACGCAGGACGCGGATCGCGGCGATGCTCAGGGCGATGCCGGCCAGTCCAACGCCGAGGAGCACGGCGACCAGGGCCAAGGTCGCTGTCATGGTGGTGTCCTCGATGAGCTGGAAAGCGGCCTCGGCCAGCTCCTCGCCGTGCTCCTCCAGCTTGACCGCCTCGACCTGGATGGCGGCCAGCTGCTCCAGGCCGTGGTCGCTGGCCGCATCGAACGCGGCACGATCGACGTGGTACAGGCCGATGGCCGGCCCGTATGACGCCTCGTAGGCCTCGACCATCTCGCGCAGCTCGTCCGCCTGGCTGAGGTCCGGCGACAGGATCTCGAGCACGGAGAGTTCATCGAGCTCCTCGTGGAGCGCCGCCAGCGAGCCCTCGAAGTCCTCGATCCCCGCTCGGGTGGGGCCGGTGAAGAACAGGTTGCGGTGGTAGTGGCGGACGTCCAGCACGGTAGCCAGGAGGTCGTCCGCCTCGTCCTCCAGCTCCACGTCGTTGCGCAAGGCACGCTCGGTGACCCCGCCCACCACCAGTGTGATGGCGATGGCCACGATGGAGGCCAGGACCACGCCGACCAGCAGGCCGACGAGGGCGCCGACGATGACCCGCCAGGCTCGCGCGGAGGCCGCGTCATCCAGGGCCAGTGCCCCGGGCGATCGTTGTGTCGGGCCGGCCAGCCGGCCAGGCTCGGGCGGCCTCGCGACGGGCTCAGTCGTCGTCATCGTCGTCATCGTCGTCATCGTCGTCGTCGTCATCGTCGTCGTCGTCACGATCGGGCCGCCGCTCGGGTGCCCGCTTGGGGCGGTCGTCTTCCCGGGGCTGGACGCGCGGGCGGGTGTCCCTGGGTGGTTGCTGCACACGCGGCGGCCGCGTCGCCTTGGGCGCCGGCTCGGCGGTCGGCGTGGCCTTCGGTGCTGCCGGCGTGGCAGGGGCGACGGCTGGCGGTGTCGTGTCGCTGACGAAGGCCGCGGCGCGCACCGCCTCGCCCTCGGCGAAGATCTCCAGGCGGGCCTCGCGAGACCCCTGGTTCACCGTGAAGCTCCAAACGCCGGCGCTGTAGTCGACGTCGCCGACGAACCAGTCGGCCTCGCGGAAGACCTGGCGATAGTGCTCACGAACGTCGTCGAGGAGGGCACCCGCCGCCAGGTACTCGAGCATCACCCAGCTGATCGAGCCATCGACGCCTTCGTCGTAGCGCAGCAGCGTGGAGCCGGGAAAGCGCGGCAGCTGCACGGGATCGGCGGCTCCGCCGATGAGCGGTCGCGAGGAGGCCGTCGCCAGCAGCTGCGCCACCCCGCTCGGCGAGCCCGTTGCCGACAGCGACGGAGAGGGTGATGGCAGTGCCCCGACCAGCGCCCCACCGGAGCGATCGCCCTGCTGTGTAGCGAGCATGACGAGCCCGGCGCCGACCAGGCTGACCAGCAGCAGGAGGCCGAGGAGGAGGCCCAGCAGCCAGCCCGTGCGCCGACCTCCAGGTGCCACGGCGACAGGCACACCGCTCTGCCGGCCCGATCCGATGCGGTCCACGGTCAGGCCCGCACGCCGCGGCCCAGCCGCGAGATGAGCCAGGCGTCGAGGCCGGCGGCGACGTCGGGCAGCGCCGGACGCTTCTTCACCTCTCGCTGCAGGCAGGCGTCGACGATGGCCCCAAGCTCGGCAGGGAGACGCCGATGGCGGCGGACCGGCGGCGGATCTTCCATGAGCTGAGGGTAGACGACGTCGTCGTCGAAGCGCGTGGGGCTGACCGTCACGGCCGTCGCCTCGTCATCAGCCGCGGCATCCCCAGTGTCGTAGCCGTAGGGAGGCTCGCCGGCCAGCACCGCGTACAGCACCGCGCCCAGGCCCCAGACATCGGCGGCCGCCGTCAGCATCCCGCCACGAGCCTGCTCCGGTGAGAGGTACTCGAAGGTGCCGTTTCCGGCCCGAGCCCGGCCCGGTCGGCGCGCGATGCTGAGATCGAGGAGCCGGGCCTGGCCGCCGGTTGCGACGATGTTGGAGGGCTTGAGGTCCAGGTGCAGCCAGCCGTGATGGTGCAGGTATGCCAACGCGGACGCCAGCTGCAGCCCCAGGACCGCGACTTCGGCCAGCGGCAGGTGACGGTCCCGCTCGAGTAGCCGGTGGACCAGGTGGGAGAGCGTCTCGCCGTCGAGCGTCTCCAGGACGACCACCGGCCGGCCGTCGTCGATGGCGGCGGTGACCTCGTAGGCACGCACGAGGTGTGGGTGCGTGAAGCGCCGCAGCAGCCGCCCCTCCTGGACGAGGGCACGACGCGCGGGTCGCTCGTGCGCGCGGTCGGGACGCAGGGTCTTGAGCACGCAGCGGCTCTCGCGCTCTGCGCTCCAGGCATCGTAGACGTCGAGCCGGTTGCCCCGGTTGAGGTGGCTGATGATCCGGTAGCCTGGGGCCAGCTCGGTTCCCGCGGCCTGGGGCGGCGGCGCGTCGGGCGGGACCGCGGTCCTGGCGCCCATCAGGCGGCACTCCCGGAGACCGCCAGGGCGGGGCCATCCGCGTCCTCACGGTCGACCGTGGACGAGCCGGCGGCGGCGGCCAGCGCGGCCGTCACGCTGACCACGCGGCCGGCCTCCAGCCCGACCACGCGATCGGCGAACTCGAGGGCCACCGGGTCGTGGGTGATGAGGATGACCGTCCGGCCCGCCAGCATGTGTCGCAGGGCGCGCAGCACGCCGCGTGCCGTGTCTGCATCAAGTCCCGTGGTCGGCTCGTCGAGCACCACCACTGGCGCGTCCTGGATGAGCAGCCGAGCGATCTCGACGCGCTTGCGCTGCCCCCCCGACAGGCGTCGGCCATGCTGGGCCAGCCGGGTGTCCTGGCCCTCGTCGAGCTCGGCGCTGAAGCCGGCCACGGCGGTGGCTTCGAGCGCCGCGCGCACCTCGGCGTCCGTCGCGGACGGGCGAGCGTAGCGGACGTTGTCGATGAGGCTGGCGTCGAGGATGTGCGACTCCTGCAGCTGCACCGCCACGTTGCGGCGAACCCCAGCCAAGGTCAGCTGCCGGAAGTCCCGGCCGTCGAGCAGGACACGACCCTGCGATGGATCGGCAAAGCGAAGGAGCAGCTTGACCAGCGTGGACTTGCCGGCGCCGCTTGGGCCCACCACGGCCGTCACGCCGCCCGGCGTGAAGTCGATCGAGACGCCAGAGAGGACCGGCTGGCCGCCGGGGTAGGCGAAGGACACTCCCTCGAGCCTGACATGGCCGGCGGCGCGGCCCGGGTCGAGCGCACCCGGCTGCTCGGCGACGGCGGGGGCCTGGTCCAGGATCTCGAGGATGCGCTCGGCCCCGCCTGAGGCGGTGAAGGCCAGGGTCGTCAGCCCCGCCAGGTCGCGGACGGGACGATAGAGCTGCGTGAGGTAGGTCAGGAAGACAAGGAGCTCTCCGAGGCTGATGCGACCCTCGGCAAGGGCGACCGTGCCAAGACCAGTGATGAGCAGGGCGCCGATGACCTCGATGAGGTCGACCACCGGCATGAGGATGGAGCTGAGCCGCGCCGATGCCACCTCGGCCTCGGCCGCGACCTCGCCCTCGGCCTGGAAGCGTGCCACCTCGTCAGCCTCCCGGCCGGCCGCCTGCACCAGCGGCACGTGGCTGAGACTCTCTTCGGCCAGTGCCATGACACCACCGCTGCGGCGGCGGCGCTCACGCGCCAGGCCGCGAGCGGCCGAGGCGAAGACGCGCGCGGCACCCCAGAAGAGCGGCGCCAGCAGGAGCGAGATG
>DATHSE010000322.1:0-3310 GCA_035464455.1 Anaerolineae bacterium
CGGGCTGGGCGGCGCGCAGTTGAAGTCGCGCATCGCCGAGGTGCTGGAGATCGTGGGCCTGGCGGACCGGGCGAAGGACCGCACGGACACGTACAGCGGGGGAATGCAGCGACGGCTCAACATCGGCATCGGCCTGCTGCACCAGCCGCAGCTGCTCGTGCTCGACGAGCCCACCGTGGGCGTGGACCCCCAGAGTCGCAACGCCATCCTCGAGGCAGTCGAGGAGCTGCGCGCCGGCGGCATGTCCATCCTCTACACCACCCACTACATGGAGGAGGCCGAGCGACTCTGCGACCGCATCGCCATCATCGACGAGGGCCGGATCCTGGCCGAGGGCACGCGTCGCGAGCTGGTCGGGATGGTGGGCCAGCTCGACCGCGTCACGCTGGTGGCGACCGGGCCGCTGGCCGCCGCGACCGAGGCGCTGCGGGGCCTCGAGGGCGTGGCCGACGCCACCGTCGCCGACGGCAGCATCGAGGTGACCGCGCAGGTGGCGCGCACCCTGCTGCCGCAGGTCATCGGGGTGGCGGCCGGCGCCGGCGCCACCATCAGCGCCGTCGAGGTCGTGGAGCCGGACCTGGAGGCCGTGTTCCTCCATCTCACCGGCAAGGCCCTGCGGGACTAGGCACCAGCCCGTGCGAGCCGCTCTCGACATCGCCGCCAAGGATCTGCGCCAGAAGATCCGCGACCGTTCTGCGCTGCTCATCGGCGTCGTCGCCCCCTTCGCGCTGGCGGCGCTGTTCTCGATGGTGCTGGGTGGCGTCGACGAGGACTTCCATGCCGACTGGGCATACGTGGACCTCGACGGCGGCGAGATCGCGGCGGCGCTCGCCGAGGGGCCGCTCCGCGGCGTGGAGGACGCCGGCGTGGTCGGCCTTCAGCGGATGAGCTCGGCCGCCGAGGCACGGGCGGCGGTCGAGGCGGGCGGCGTGGACACCGCCATCATCGTGCCCGAGGGCTTCAGCGCCTCGGTACGCGCCGGCGCCGGCGGCTCGGTCGAGCTCATCGTCGATCCCGACGCCATCATCAGCGGGCAGGTGGCACGCTCCCTGCTGGCCGGCTTCGCCAGCCGCATCGACGCCGTCCAGCTCTCGGTGACGACCGCGCTCATGGCCGCCCAGCGGTTCCCCGATGCCGACACCACCGCTGCCCTGGCCGAGCAGGCGAGCGCCCTGCCCGATCCCATCAGCATCGTCGATGCCGCCGCGGCCGACCGCCAGGCCGGCTACGCCACCTATTACGCCGCCGCCATGGCCATCCTGTTCGTCTTCCTGGCCGCGCAGTTCGGCATCGTGAGCGTCCACGGGGAGCGTCGCAGCCGGACGCTGGCGCGGATGCTGGCGGCGCCGCTGCGCTGGCAGTCCATCCTGGCCGGCAAGCTCATCGTCTCGATGGTGCTGGCGCTGGTGTCGCTGGCGGTGATCATCCTCGGTACCGGCTTGCTGCTGGGCGCCCACTGGGGTGACCCGCTGGGCATCACCGCGCTGGTCGTGGCGGCCGCGCTGGCTGCGACCGGCATCTCGCTGCTGACGGTCGCCTTCACCCGCAACGAGGAGCAGGCCGGCTCCGCCATCGCCATCGTCTCGCTCTCGCTGGCGGTCATCGGGGGCTCCTTCTTCCCGGCCAACCAGGGCCCCGAGCTGCTCTCGCGACTGAGCCTCTTCACGCCCCACGCCTGGTTCCTCGATGGCGTGAGCGATATCTCCACCGGCGGCGACGTCGTCTCGGCGGCGCCGTCCATCCTCGTGCTGCTGGCCACGGGGCTGGTGACGGGTGGGCTGGGGATGCTGCGGGCCCGGCGGCTGGTGCTGTCCTGATGGCCATGCTCGAGATCGCGCGCGTCAACCTGCTGCGCACCCTGCGCGACCGCACCAACCTGTTCTTCGTCTTCCTGCTGCCGCTCATCATCATCATCGCGCTTGGCGCGGCCTTCGGCGGCGCCGGCACCAGCCGGCTGGGCATCGTGCGCGTGGACGCCGGCCCGCTGGCCGACGAGCTGGTCGCCCTCATCGAGGGCGGCGACGTAGCGGTCGAGGTGCGTGAGCGCGCCTCGCTCGAGGAGCTGCGCGCCGGCGTGGAGAAGGGCGACCTGGAGTTCGGGCTGTACATCCCGCCCGGGTACGACGCGGGCCTGCGTGCCGGGAAGGACGTCGAGCTGACGATCGTGGCCAGGCCGGAGGGCCTCTTCGCTGCACTCGGCCAGGGCATCGAGACCGCGGCGGCCCAGCAGTCGGCCCGCATCCGTGCCGCCCGTGTTGCCGCCGGGTTCGCCGGGACCGACTTCGACGCGGCGCTGGAGCAGGCGCGCGAGCTGCAGGCGTCGATGGCCGGGATCAGCGTGGAGCAGGTCACCACCGGCGAGGCCACCTTCCCCAGCATCGGCAACCCCTTCGCCCTGGGCGCCCAGAGCCAGACGGTGCTGTTCATGTTCCTGACCTCGATGACGGCCGCCACCCAGCTGCTGCTGACGCGCCAGCTGGGGGTCTCGCGACGCATGCTGGCGACACCGACGCCGGTCCGCTCCATCCTCCTCGGCGAGCTGCTGGGCCGCTTCGCCGTCGCCATGCTGCAGGGCGTCTTCATCGTGGTGGTGTCATCGCTGCTGTTCGGCGTGAGCTGGGGCAACCTCCTCGGCGCGTCGGCGGTGGTGGTGCTCTTCGCGCTGGTCGGCACCGGCGCGGCCATGGTGGTGGGTGTCTTCGCCACCGATCCCGACCAGGCCGGCTCCATCGGGGTGGTGGCGGGCATGGTCCTGGGAGCGCTCGGCGGCGCCATGGTTCCCGGCGAGCTCTTCCCCGAGCCCATCGCCACGATCTCGCGCCTGACGCCCCACTTCTGGGCCATCGACGCCTTCCGCGACCTGGTCTTCTACGAGGCGGTCGTGGCCGACATCGTGGCGCAGCTGGCCGTCCTGGCGGCCTACGCCCTCGTGCTCGTCGGCATCGGCACCTGGGGCTTGCGGCGCTCGCTCACCCATCGCTGAGGCGCTGCAGTGGCGCCCAACTGCGCTCGCTCGGGCATCGCTGAGGCGCTGCAGGGGCGCCCAAGCGCACCGCTGAGGCGCCAACGGGCGCAGCCACTGCGGCGCTCCGGCGACATCTCACGCAGTGCCCACCGGGCTGATGCCCCGGATGACTCACCGAGCAGCCGTCTTGATCATCCATGCCCGCCACGACTGGATCGACAGGGCCGATGGTCACGCGATGCCGCCCGGGCCTGAGATGGCAGCCTGCGGGCGCAACCTATGCCCCGGGTGCCTCAGCTGTCGACCGCCCCTGTCAGGTCAGTCGCCCACGGCATAGACATGGGC
>DATHSE010000323.1:0-10826 GCA_035464455.1 Anaerolineae bacterium
ACCGCTTCGCCAGATCCGGCGTCCCGCCGCCTCGGCCCCGGGGCGGGACTGTCATGCACGGCGGGTGACGTGTGGTCGTCGCCCCCATGGGCGCGCGCTCCACCGGCCGTCCGGCTCCGGCCCCTGAAGCCGCACGCCGCTCCCCCCCGTTAAGGCGCCGCCTGGTGCTCGCGGTGATCCAACTCGACGGGCTGACGATCGGAGCAGTCGACATGGAATGCCAGCTGTTCCACCGCGCCAGGACGGCACATCCGGCGTTCCAAGGTGGCAAGCCAGGCTGCCGGACCGGTCGAGCTGGCACAGCCTGCGTTCCAGTGACCCGCGGCTGTCGCCGTAGACACACCCGACGGAGGGCGTGTGCCGTGCAGGCACCCGTGCCGTACCGCCAACCGCCTCGCCGGGCTGCCAGCCACGCGTCACCGGACCCACGTGCGTGGCAGTCACGTATCTGACGCCTCCAAGCGGCGCGAAGCCGAAAGTATGCCTGCCACGCACGAGGCCGACCTCCAGCACCCGTCCTGTGCGCAGCAGGCACATGGCTTATCGCCGCTGCATGCGGCTTGTCGGTTATGTGCGTGCCAGGCAAGCGGCTGAGGGACCCGATGCCGGCCGCACCTCTCAGGCGGCCGGCAGATGGAGCGCGGAGCCCGCCGTGGGCTTCTGGCTAGCCCTCGTCCCCTTCGGCCTTGTGCTCGTCGATGATCTTCTGGGCCACGTGCCCAGGCACCTCCTCGTAGTGCGCCAGTCGTGCGCTGAAGGTCCCACGGCCACCGGTGATTGAACGCAGCTCGGTGGCGTAGGTGAACAGCTCCGCCTGCGGCACATGGGCCGACAGGATCTGCTGGCCATCGGCCGCGTCCATGCCCAGCAGGCGGCCGCGACGCGTGTTGAGGTCGCGGTTCACCTCGCCCATGTAGCGTTCCGGCACCCGCACCTGGACCTCCATGATGGGTTCGAGCAGGACGGGGTTGGACTCGGCGATGCCCTTGCGCGTGGCCATCGATCCCGCCAGCCGGAAGGAGAGCTCGTCGGAGTCGACGGTGTGGAAGGAGCCGTCGTAGAGCACGGCCTTGAAGTCGATGACCGGGTAGCCCGCCATGGGGCCCTTCTCGGCCACGGCACGGACGCCCTTCTCGACGCCGGGGAAGAACTGCTTGGGCACCACGCCGCCGACGACCTTGGTGTCGAACTCGACGCCGCCGCCGGGATTGGGGCTGATCTCCAGCCAGACGTGGCCGAACTGGCCGCGACCGCCGGTCTGCTTCTTGTGGCGGCCCTCCACCCTGGCCGTGCCACGGATGGTCTCGCGGTAGGGCACGCGTGGAGCGGAGGTCACGATGGACGTGCCGAACTTGCGCGCCAGGCGCTCGCCGGCCACCTGGATCTGGTTCTCGCCCTGCGCCCACAGGAGCTGCTCGCCGGTCTCGGGGCTGCGCTCGACCCTGATGGTGCGATCCTCTTCCTGCAGCCGGGCCAGCGCACCGGAGAGCTTGTCGAGGTCGGCCTTGCTGGCAGGCTCGACGGCCACCGGGAGCGTCGGCTCGGGATACTCGATGGGCGGCATGGTGAGGGGCGTATCCCTGTCGCTGAGGGTGTCGCCGGTGACGGTGTGGGCCAGCTTGGCCACGGCACCGATCTCGCCGGCGCGGACCTCGTCGACCGGTTCCTGCTCGCTGCCCTTGATGTAGAAGACCTGCGCGATGCGCTCGTCCTCGCCGCGCTCGGCATTCCAGACGTGGTCGTGCGACTTGATGGAGCCGGACCAGACGCGGAAGTAGGTGAGCCGCCCCACGAACGGGTCGGCGGTGGTCTTGAAGACCTGCGCCAGGAGCGGGCCGGCTGGATCGGCGGCCACCTCGACCTCGTCACCACGGTTGTCGGTGGCCTTGACCGGCGGCTGCTCGAGCGGCGTGGGCAGGTAGCGGATGATGGCATCGAGCATGGCGCTGACGCCGATGTCGCGGTTGGCCGAGGTCACCATCACCGGGGCCAGCACGGAGTCCTTGACGCCCATGTGGAGGCAGCGCTCCAGCTCCTCGTCGCTGACGGCCTCGCCTTCGAGGAACTTCATCAGCACCTCGTCGTCGGCGTCGGCGGCAGCCTCCAGCAGCTGCTCACGGCGCATCGCGACCTCGTCGGCCATGTCCTCGGGGATGGGCACCTCCTGGCGCTTGCCATCCTGGTAGAGATAGGCCTTGCCGTGGACGAGGTCGACGTAGCCACGGAAGCCGTCGGCCTTGCCGATGGCGATCTGGAGCGGCGCGACCTTGGTGCCGAACGCCTCGCGCAGGGCGTCCAGCGCGGCCGTCGGATCGGCGTTCTCTCTCTCGCAGCGGGTGATGACGAAGATAGCTGGGGTATGGGTCAAGCGCGAGAGGCGCACCGCCGTCTCGGTGCCGGCCTCCACACCGCCGGAAGCATCGATGGTGATGAGCGCGCCATCTGCCGCGGCGAAGCCGCTGATCACCTCGCCCACGAAGTCGGCGTAGCCGGGGGTGTCGATGAGGGTGACATGGCTGCCATCACGGTCGAAGGTGTTGGCTGCCAGTGAGAGCGAGAGGTGGCGCTTCTGCTCCTCGGGTTCGAAGTCGAGCGAGGCGGTGCCATCGTCGACCCGGCCCATGCGACCGATGACGCCGGCCTTGTGCAGCAGGTGCTCGGCGATGGTCGTCTTGCCGGACCCTGCATGCCCGGCTAGGACGACGTTGCGGAGTCGTGTGGTATCGACGTGGGGCACGCGCAGACCTCCAAGAAAGCGTTTGGGGTCGGCGGAGGCATGTGGGCTGGCCTCGTCCCTGGGCCGACCGAGTCGGTTTCGAAGTGTCAATCATATAGAATCCGGTGCTATGTCCGGACATTCCAAGTGGTCGACCATCAAGCGCCAGAAGGGCGCCAATGACGCCAAGCGTGGTGCCCTGTTCACGAAACTGGGCAAGGAGATCACTCTTGCGGCGCGTGCCGGAGGCGGTGACCCGGAGGCCAACTACCGGCTTCGACTCGCGGTCGACAAGGCCCGCGTGGCCAACATGCCGGCCGACAACATCAAGCGCGCCATCGAGCGCGCCGGTGGAGGCGACAAGGTCGACGAGTTCGAGGAGATCGTGTACGAGGGCTACGGGCCGGGCGGCGTGGCACTGCTGGTCGAGACCGCGACCGACAACAGGAACCGCACCGCGGCCGACGTCCGCTCCATCTTCTCCAAGGCGGGTGGCCAGCTGGCGGGACAGGGATCGGTGGCCTGGCAGTTCGAGGTGCGCGGCCTCATCAGCGTGGAGCACGACGGCAGCGATGCGGACGACGTGGCCCTGATGGCCATCGACGCGGGTGCCGTCGATGTCGACACCGAGGCCGACCCCATCGAGATCACCACCGAGCCGGCGGACCTCATGGGCATCCAGTCGGCGCTCGAGGGGGCCGGCGTGAAGATCGGCTCGGCCGAGCTGACGATGGCGGCCAAGACGCCCATCGAGGTCGACGTCGAGAAGGCCCGTGCCAACCTGCGCCTCATCGAGGCGCTCGAGGACAGCGACGACGTGCAGCGCGTGACGGCCAACTTCGACCTGCCCGACGAGATCCTGGCCGAGGCCGCCGCACAGTGATCGTGCTGGGGATCGACCCCGGCACCGCTCGTCTCGGATACGGCGTCGTCTCACGCGAGGGCAGCACGCTCAGCATGATCGACTACGGCTGCCTCGAGACCATCAAGGACCGGCCGCCAGAGCAGCGCCTGCTCATCATCCACGCGAGCCTGACGGAGCTCATCCGGGAGCATCGCCCCGAGGCGGTCGGCGTTGAGCGCCTCTTCTTCAACAAGAACGTGCAGACGGCATTCGCCGTCGGGCAGGCGCGCGGCGTGGTCCTGCTCGCGGCCGCGCAGTCCGGCTTGCCGGTCTTCGAGTACGGACCACACGAGGTCAAGCTGGCGGTCACCGGCTACGGACGTGCCCCCAAGGAACAGGTCCAGCGCATGGTGCAGGTGGTGCTCTCGATGTCCGAGCTGCCCCGACCCGACGATGCGGCGGACGCGCTGGCGGTGGCGGTCTGCACGGCGCACGCGGCCAACCTGCCACACCTGGCACGGGCGTGATCGCGTCGCTCGAGGGCACCGTCGCCGCCATCTCCGGCACGAACGTGGTGCTCGAGGTGGGCGGCATCGGCTACCGCGTGCACGCCGGGCCGTCGACGCTGGCTGGCCTGGCCATCGGCGCACGCCGCAAGCTGCACACCCATCATCTCGTGCGCGAGGACGTGCAGGCGCTCTACGGCTTCGGCAGCACCGAGGAGCTGGCCTTCTTCGAGCTGATCATCACCGTCAGCGGCGTCGGCCCCAAGGTCGGCCTGGCCATCGTCTCGTCGCGCCCGGTGGCCGAGCTGCAGCTGGCCATCCTGCAGGGCGATGACGCGGTGCTGACGGCCGTGCCCGGGGTGGGCAAGCGCTTGGCCGGACGAATCGTGCTGGAGCTCAGGGAGAAGGTCGAGGCCGCGGGCGGCAGCGCCGTCAGCGATGGGGGAGGCGAGGCCGAGGTCCTGGCCGCGCTGGAGGCGCTCGGGTACAGCTCCCGGGAGGGCCGAGAGGCCGCGCGCACGGCCGTCGCCGCGCTCGCGCCTGGTGCGTCGCTGGAAGACCGCGTCAAGGAGGCCTTGCAGGCACTCCGGCAGTGATCATGCGCCGTCGTCGATGGTAGAACGTCCGTTCCATTCGACCTCCATCTCTGCTAGACTGGCTGGCCATGGATAACGACGTCCAACCGGTCTCGCCGGAGGTGGAGACGTTCGACGAGAACACCGTCGAGACGTCGCTGCGGCCGCGTCAGCTCGATGAGTACATCGGCCAGGCGCAGGTCAAGGAGAACCTCTCGATCCTGCTGGCGGCGGCCAACCAGCGCGAGGAGGCGGCGGACCACGTCCTGCTGTACGGCCCACCGGGCCTGGGCAAGACCACCCTCGCCAACATCGTCGCGCGCGAGCTGGGAGTCAACATCCACACCACCAGCGGTCCGGCCATCGAGCGTCCGGGCGACCTCGCCGCCATCCTCACCAACATCGATGAGCGCGATGTCCTCTTCATCGATGAGATCCACCGGCTCAACCACTCGGTCGAGGAGATCCTGTATCCGGCGATGGAGGACTTCGCCATCGACGTGATGATCGGCCGCGGGCCCAGTGCGCGCAGCCTGCGGCTGTCGCTGAAGCCGTTCACCGTCGTCGGTGCCACCACCCGTGCCGGTCGCATCGGCGCACCCTTGCGCGACCGCTTCGGAGCGGTCTATCGCCTCGACTACTACGCCATCGAGGAGCTGGCGGAGATCGTGCGCCGCTCGGCCAGCATCCTCGCGGTGGAGATCGACGAGGCGGCGGTCCGCATGCTGGCGTCGCGTGGCCGCGGCACGCCGCGAGTCATCAACCGCCTCCTGCGCCGCACGCGCGACCACGCCCAGGTGAAGGGCGACGGCCGCATCAGCCGGTCACAGGCAGTGGCGGCCATGGAGGCGCTGGACATCGACGACATCGGGCTGGACACGACCGACCGTCGCCTGCTGGCGGCCATCGTCCAGAAGTTCGGCTCCGGTCCCGTGGGTGGGGCCGCCATCGCCGCCGTCATCGGCGAGTCGGTCGAGACGGTGGAGGACGTGTACGAGCCCTATCTGCTGCAGCTGGGGTTCCTCGACCGCACGCCGCAGGGGCGCGTAGCCACCGAGCTCGCGCGCGAACACCTGCGCCAGCTCGGCTACGAGGTGCCGCCACCGCGACGGGCGGAGCGCGACGATCCCGGGCTCTGGGACGGCGTCACCAGCGAAGGCCGTGGCGACATGGAAGCCGGCACGTGACGTTCGCCGGCCCGACCCCGCCGGCGGCGATGACCGCGACGGGGGGATACGCGCTGCGCACGCGCGGCCTCTTCAAGCGGTACGGTGCGCGGCCGGCCCTGCAGGGGCTGGACCTCGCCGTGCCCCGTGGCGTCGTCTACGGGTTCCTGGGTCCTAACGGCGCCGGCAAGACCACGCTCATGCGACTGCTCGTCGGGCTCATGCGTCCCGACGCCGGCGAGATCGAGCTGCTCGGCCAGCCCTACACGTGGCGGCAGCGCCGGCGCCTCTTCGAGGTGGGCGCCCTGGTCGAAGCGCCCACCTTCTACGGCTACCTGTCGGGTCGGGACAACCTGCGTGCGCTGGCGGCCTCGGGGGCGCGGGTTCCCGGCGCCCGTGTCGACGAGGTCCTCAGCCTCGTCGGCCTCGCCGAGCGCGGCCGGGACAAGGTCGGGCGTTACTCGCTGGGCATGAAGCAGCGGCTCGGCATCGCCGCGGCGCTGCTCTCGGACCCGCAGCTGCTGCTGCTCGATGAGCCCGCCAACGGCCTTGACCCGGGCGGCATCGTGGCCATGCGCCAGACACTGCGCGCGCTCACCGCCGCGGGCAAGACCGTGTTCGTTTCGAGCCACATCCTGCCCGAGGTGCAGCAGCTGGCAGACGTGGTCGGCATCGTCAACGCCGGACGGCTCGTCCGCGAGGGCAGGCTGGCCGACCTGCTCAGCGAGGGCGGCCATGTGCGAGCCCGTGTCAGCCAGGCCGACCTGCCCGCGGCGAGGATCGCCCTGGCGGTCCTCGAAGCACCCACGAGTGTGCAGCCCGCAGACGCGGTGGGGCACGCCTGGATCGACGTGCGGACCACGCCTGAACGCGCGGCCGAGGTCAACCGCCTCCTGGCCGCCGCCGGCGTCTACGCCAGCGCCATCACCTCGGGCAGTGACCTCGAGTCCATCTTCCTGTCGCTCACCGCGGCGGCACCCCGCCCCGATGCTGCCGCAGCGGGCTGGGGAGAGCGAGGCTAGATGGGGCTCCTGTCGATCTCGCTGCTCAAGCTCGCCAGGCGTCCGGCCTCGTGGGTGGTGCTGGCGATCCTGGTCGGGCTCATCATCATGGTCTTCCTGGGCCTTGCCGCCTCGGTCGGCCAGCTCGAGGGCATGGGCGACGAGCTGCAGGTTCGCGCGCTGCTTGGCTTCCCCACCGCCTACGTGACCGTCGTCGGCTTCATCCTCGGCTTCGGTGGCCTCCTGGCCGTGGTCTATGCCGCCGCCATCATCGGTGCTGACTGGGCCTGGGGCACCATCCGCGCCATCGTCGCGCGAGGCGAGAGCCGTGTCAGCTATACGCTCATCACCTTCCTCGCCATCGTCATCATGCTCGGCGTCGGCATCCTGGTGGCCTTCGCCGTCGGCGCCCTGTCGGCCGTGCTGGCGGCCGAGGCTGCCGGCCTCGGCAGTGACGGAGCGACGGACCCGGACACGCTGGCCGGCATCCCGGAGCTGCTGGGTCGGACGTGGCTGGGCGTCAGCCAGCAAGCCGCCATCGGCTTCGCCATCGCCATGCTCTTTCGCAGCCAGCTGGCTGGCATCGGCGCCGGACTCGCCTTCTACTTCGTGGAGCAGTTCCTCGTCCTCGTCCCGTTGGCCGGGGAGGTGCTGCCGTACTTCCCCTTCAACGTCGCAGGCTCGGTGGTGGCCACCGCAGGCGAGTTCGGCGACGGCTTCGGTGGCTTGGTCCCGCTCGACAGCGACAGCGCGCTGCTGTGGTCGGTGGGCTACCTCGTCCTCGCCCTCGCCATCGCCACACTGGGCGCCTGGCGCGCGCAGATCACGCAGTGAGCGCCACCGAGCGCGGCTCGTCCGCCATCGGCTTCGAGGTGCTGGCGACGGCCGAGGGGGAGGGCACACGAGCGCGCGCCGGTCGCTTGCAGACGCCCCACGGCATCGTGGAGACGCCCATCTTCATGCCCGTCGGCACCAACGCCACGGTCAAGGCACTCGACCCCGACGACCTGCGCGAGGTGGGTGCCAGCATCATCCTCTCGAACACCTACCACCTCTCCATCCGGCCCGGCCACGAACGCATCGAGCGCCTCGGCGGCCTGCATCACTTCATGAGCTGGGACCGGCCCATCCTCACCGATTCGGGCGGCTTCCAGGTGGTGAGCCTTGGCGACCTGCGCCGGATCGACGAAGAGGGCGTGACCTTCCGTTCCCACCTCGACGGCACCCTGCTCGACTACACGCCCGAGTACGCCATCGCCATCCAGGAGGCGCTGGGCTCTGACATCGCGGTCTGCCTCGACCAGCCGGTGCCGCCGAGCGCCTCATCCCGGCGCGAGGTCGCCGAGGCGACCGCTCGCACCCATCGCTGGGCGGAGCGCTGCCTGGTCGCCCACCAGCGGCCGGACCAGGCACTCTTCGGCATCATCCAGGGCGGGCTGGAGGCGGACCTGCGGCGGGAGTCCACCGCGGCCATCGCAGGGCTGCCCTTCGATGGCATCTGCATCGGCGGGCTGGCCGGCGACGAGACGCCGCAGCAGCGACGCGCGGTGCTGGACGTGGTGGTGCCGCTGCTGGCCGCCGACCCACGGCCGCGCTACCTCATGGGGCTGGGCTCGCCCATGGACCTGCTCGATGCGGTCGATGCCGGCGTGGACATGTTCGATTCGGTGCTGCCGGCGCGCGTGGCGCGCAACGGCACGCTGTGGGTCCCCGATGGCAGGCTGAACCTGCGCAATGCCCGCTTCCTGGATGATCCACGTCCGGTCCAGGAGGGCTGCACCTGTCGGCTCTGCCGCTCCTTCTCACGGGCGTACCTGGCGCACCTGTTCCGCGCCGATGAGCTGCTCGCCTTTCGTCTCGCAACTTGTCACAACCTGACCTTCACCCTAGACTTCATGGCAAGCATCCGGTCCGCTATCCGGGCCGGCACGTTCCCTGAGTCGATGCGAACGCTTCGTGCCAGCAGAGCTGGCACGAACAGCGCTGAGAGTGCCGATGAAGGGAGAGTGAATTCAGCGTGAAACCCCGCCGCCCACACTGGGCGGCAGCAGATGGAGGCGTGAGGATCGATGGCAGGCAAGGTCCCCTCCCGCCGCGAAACCAAGAAACCCAAGAAGTCGAAGAAGGCGAAAGTCTCGCTCGAGCCGTTCAGCCAGCCACCGTTGCCGTCCGTCGAGCTCATCAAGCCGAAGCGGAAGCCGCGGGAGGAGGAAGAGGAGCAGCCCGAGTAGGGACTTCCTCGCCAGACCGGCTCTCGGGTGACAGCCTCGGAGGTACACACCAATGACCGTCACCAGCGCCGGTCGGTCGACCGGAAATGAAGACGTCAGCACCAACGGAGCCGGAGAGGGCCGACTGAAGGAACGTCGACAGGCGGTGGACGCTGCCATCATGTCCATCGAGAAGCAGTTCGGGCAGGGCTCGATCATGCGGCTCGGATCGGACGCCCGTCAGCAGGTCGATGCCATCCCCACCGGCTCCATCGCGTTGGACCTGGCGCTGGGCGTAGGTGGCGTCCCGCGCGGCCGCGTCACCGAGATCTTCGGTCCCGAATCGTCAGGCAAGACGACCGTCTGCCAGCACATCCTGGCCGAAGCCCAGAAGCTGGGTGGCGTGGTGGCCTTCATCGACGTGGAGCACGCGCTCGATCCCACGTACGCGCGTGCCTGCGGTGTCGACGTGGACAACCTGCTGGTGAGCCAGCCCGATACGGGCGAGCAGGCGCTGGAGATCACCGAGACGCTCATCCGCTCGGGCGGCATCGACTGCGTCGTCGTGGACTCCGTGGCCGCCCTTGTGCCGCGGGCCGAGATCGAAGGCGAGATGGGCGATTCGTTCGTGGGCATCCAGGCCAGGCTCATGAGCCAGGCGCTGCGCAAGCTCACCGGCATCGTCAGCCGCTCCAACACCTCGCTCGTGTTCACCAACCAGCTGCGCGAGAAGATCGGCGTCATGTTCGGCAGCCCGGAGACCACGCCCGGCGGCCGTGCCCTGAAGTTCTACTCCAGCGTGCGACTGGACATCCGCCGCATCGAGACCATCAAGCAGGGGACCGAGGCCATCGGGATCCGCGCACGCGTCAAGGTCGTCAAGAACAAGGTCGCCGCACCGTTCCGCCAGGCCGAGTTCGACGTCATGTACGGGACCGGCATCTCGCGCGAGGGCGGGCTGCTCGACGTGGGCGTGGCCTCGGACGTGGTCACCAAGTCGGGCGCCTGGTTCAACTACGGCGAAACCCGCCTGGGCCAGGGCCGCGAACAGTCCAAGGAGTTCCTCCGCGCCAACCCGGACATCGCTCAGCAGCTGGAGCACGAGATCCGCGCCAAGGTGGCCGACATCGACGTTCCGGTGGAGGGCCTCAAAGAGGCCGAGTAGGTGAGCCGTCCAGCCGCCACGGCGCAGCAGCGCCGCGAGGCGGCCGAGGCTCGCCGCGCGCGCCGCGCCGAGATCACCGAACCTGACGTCGTGATGGAGGCGGCGGCGGCCTTCCTGGCGGTCCGCCCGCGCTCGGTCGAAGAGACGCGGCGACGTCTCGTTCAACTCGGCTATCCGCCCGCGCTCTGCGAGCAGGTCGTCGAGCGCCTCGTGGAGCTGGGGTACCTGGACGACGCAGCCTTCGCCCGTGCCTGGGTTGAGAGTCGTGACCGTGCCCGGCCGCGCGGCGCCGTGGCCCTGCGGCGTGAGCTGCAGCGCAAGGGCGTGCCCGAGGACATCATCCGCCTGGCCCTCGACGAGCGAGCGGCAGCCGGGGCGGCCGCCCACGACGGGACCTCGGCAGCGTCCCCCGAGGCAGGATCCGCCTCGGCAGCAGCACCATCGGCCGACCGCGAAGCCGCGCGCCGATTGATCGAACGGCGGGCCGCCGCCCTGTCCCGGGAACCCGACCCGCGACGGCGGAGACAGAAGGCCTACGCCCTCCTGGCGCGCAACGGATTCGCGCCTGACATCTGTGCCGAGCTGGCCTCGAGCGTGGCCGATGATCCGGCTGAGGATGTCGCCGGGAGCGTTTGACGCTCTT